>CAYVPI010000004.1:0-96895 GCA_964453495.1 uncultured Pseudomonas sp.
AGGAGTTTTCCGTTTCGACTGCGCCGGAAGTGGGGCGAATTATAGAGGGATCCGCGAGGGCGTCAAGGGTTAATTCAAAAGTGCATGAAATTAGCCCGATAGCCCGCCAAGCGCCCCTCCTCGGCTCAAGTTGCCTTGCTATAAAGGGTGACGACGCAAGCGCCCCCGAGCCCCAGGTTATGCGCCATCGCCAATCGGGCACCTTCGACCTGGCGTTGCTCGGCAGTCCCGCGCAGCTGGTGGGTCAACTCATAGCACTGCGCCAGTCCCGTGGCGCCCAACGGGTGACCTTTGGATAACAAGCCGCCCGAGGGGTTGATGACGATCTGGCCACCGTAGGTATTGTTGCCCTCTTGCACGAATTTCTCGGCACCGCCCTCGGGGCAGAAACCCAGGGATTCGTAGCAGATCACTTCGTTTTGCGCGAAGCAGTCATGCAGCTCGCACACATCGATGTCCTGCGGGCCAACGCCGGCTTTCTCGTAGACCTGGCCCACGGCAGCATGGGTCATGTGGGAGCCGACCCAGTCGAGCATCGAAGGCTTCTCGAAGTTGAAAGACTCTGGCGTGTCGGTGGTCAGCGCCTGGGCAACGATGTGCACGTCGCTGCGCAAGCCGTGCTTGCTGGCGAAGCGTTCGGACACCAGGATCGCCGCAGCACCACCGCAGGTTGGCGGGCAGGCCATCAGGCGCGTCATCACGCCCGGCAGGATGACCGGGTCGTTCATCACGTCCTCGGTGGTCAGCACCTTGCGAAACAGCGCCAAGGGGTTGTTGGCGGCATGGCGGCTGGCCTTGGCGCGCACCATCGCGAAGGTTTCCATGCTGCAGCCGTACTTGGCCATGTACTCACGCCCCGCGCCGCCGAAGGTACGGATCGCTTGCGGCATGCCTTCCATGTCGGCGGTTTGGCCGCGCAGGATGGGCATGAACCGTTCGCGGGTCACCGGGCGATCATCCCAATGCGACTTCAGTGCACCGGCCTGCATCTGTTCGAAGCCGAAGGCCAGCACGCAGTCGGCGGCGCCGGTTTCGATCGCCCGACGCGCCAGGTACAGCGCGGTGGAGCCGGTCGAGCAGTTGTTGTTGACGTTGACCACCGGAATGCCGGTCATGCCGACTTCATACAGCACGGTCTGGCCGCAGGTGGAATCGCCGTAGACGTAACCGGCATACGCTTCTTGCACCAGCGAATAATCGATGCCCGCATCGGCGAGTGCGCGGCGAATGGCTTCGGAGCCCATCTGCACATAGGTGCCGCTGGCGCTGGGCTTGTTGAACGGGATCATGCCGACGCCGGCAACCAGTACTTTTTCGCTCATGATGTCACCTGAAAGTTGAAGTAAGGGGTCACAGCTGGCGCGCGATCAGTTCGCGCAGTACTTCGCTGGTGCCACCGAAAATCCGGGTGACCCGCATGTCGACGAAGGCGCGGGCGATGGGGTATTCGAGCATGTAGCCGTAGCCGCCGTGCAGTTGCACCATGTCGTCCAGGCACTTCCACAGGGTTTCGGTGGCAAACAGCTTGGCAATCGCCGATTCCTGCACCGACAGGCGACGGCGCATGTGTTCGCCGATGTAGTAGTCGATGGTCAGGCGCACTGCAGTGGCCTGGGCCTTGATGTCGGCCAGTTTGAATTTGGTGTTCTGGAAGTCCCAGACCGTCTGATTGAAAGCCTTGCGGTCCTTGACGTATTCCACCGTCTGCTCGAGCAGGCGCTCTAGCTTGGCGGCGCTGTAAAGGGCGATGACCAGGCGTTCTTGCGGCAGCTCTTCCATCAAGTGCATGAAGCCCTTGTTCTCTTCACCGAGCAGGTTGCCCACTGGCACGCGCACATTGTCGAAAAACAGTTCTGCAGTATCGGCGGCGGCCTGGCCGACTTTTTCCAGCTTGCGGCCTCGGCGGAAACCTTCGCTGTTGCAATCGACCATGATCAGGCTGCAACCCTTGGCACCGGCAGTTGGGTCGGTCTTGCACACCACCACGACCTGGTCGCAGGTCAGGCCGTTGCTGATAAAGGTCTTGCTGCCGTTGATTACCCACTCGTCACCGTCACGTACTGCGGTGGTGCGGATGGCCTTGAGGTCTGAACCTGTGCCCGGCTCGGTCATGGCCACGGCCAGCACGCTTTCGCCGGTGCAGATTTTCGGCAGCCATTTCTGCTTTTGCTCTTCGGTACCCAGGCGCACGATGTAGGGCGCGGTGATGTCCGAATGCACACCCAGGCTCCAGCCTGAAACACCTGCGCGGTACAGCTCTTCGATCAACACGGCGCTGTGGCCGAAGTCACCGCCGCCGCCACCGTATTCGGTGGGTACGGTCAGGCACAGCAAGCCGTTGCGACCCGCGTTAAGCCAGGTCTCGCGGTCGACGTGGCCGTCCTTGTCCCACTGCGCCTGCTTGGGCAGGCATTCACGCTCAAAGAAACGGCGCGCGGTTTCGCGCAGCATTTCGTGGTCTTCACGGTAGACGGTACGGGTGATATGCATGGGGTCTCCAATGGGCTTGTGAGCAACGCTGGGGCAGGCTGGCCTGCACGGGGTCATGGCAACAATCTTGTGGCGTGGCGGCCGGGGGGAGCATCCCCCCGGCTCGGGTGGAACCGCAGGCAGGTCAGTTCACCGCGCGTTGTTTACCGGCCCAGAACCCT
Organism: uncultured Pseudomonas sp.; assembly: GCA_964453495.1. Lineage (GTDB taxonomy): Bacteria > Pseudomonadota > Gammaproteobacteria > Pseudomonadales > Pseudomonadaceae > Aquipseudomonas. The sequence goes on from CAYVPI010000004.1 coordinate 2,652, forward strand.
TCGCGCAGGTCGCGCTTGAGCACCTTGCCCGCGCCCGACAAGGGCAACTCACTGCGAAACTCGACGCTTTTCGGGCATTTGTAGCCGGCAATCGACTCGCGGCAATGCGCGCGCACCGCCTGCTCGTCAAGCGACATGCCGGGCTTGCACACCACCACCGCATGCACAGCCTCGCCCCACTGCTCATGGGGCACGCCAATCACTGCACACATGGCCACGGCGGGGTGGCGGGCTATCACGTTCTCGACTTCGGCCGAGTAGATGTTTTCACCGCCACTGACGATCATGTCCTTGAGCCGGTCGACGATGAACAGGTAGCCCTGCTCGTCCATGTAGGCCCCATCGCCGGTGTACAGCCAACCTTTGCGCAAGGCCTTGGCGGTTTCCTCAGGCTTGTTCCAGTAACCCTGCATCACGTTCGGCCCGCGGACGATGACTTCCCCCACCGTGCCGCGCGGCACTTCGCGGCCTTGTTCGTCGACAACCTTCACCAGCACGCCGAAACCACCTCGGCCAACCGAGCGCGAGCGCCCGCGGGCCCGTGCCGCTTCGGTGTGCCCGTCCGGCAGGTTGCTGGACACCGTCGGGCAGGCTTCGGTCAAGCCATAGGAATGGCTCAGTTCGATGCCAGGCAATGCAGCCAGCACCTGTTCGACCATGGCCCCGGCGCTGGGCGAAGCCCCATAGGTCAGGCGTTTGAGGCTGCCCAGGTCATAGCTGGCGAACGCCGGATGGGCCAGCAGCGAGAGGATCATGGTGGGCACCAGCAGCGTTTCGGTCACCCGCTCGCGCTCAATGGTCTGCAGCACCTGCTCGGCATCGAAGGTAGGTACCAGCACATGGCATTCACCGGCCAGGAACTGGATCAGCGCCCGCGCCATGCCGGCAACATGGAACAGCGGCGCCACGTGCAGCAGCACGCCGCCCGGAATCGGCGGCATGTCCATGGTGCGTGGTATGCACGCCGACCAGAGATTCTGGTGCGACTGCATCACGCCCTTGGGAAAGCCCGTGGTTCCGCCGGTATAGAGGATGCAAGCAAGGTCGTCATAGCCACGCCCGGCGTCATCGATGGGCGACGAGTCCTTTAGCAATTGCTCATAGCAAAGCATGCCCTCTGGTGCGCTCCCCTCGCCTGCATAAATGAACACCGGCGTGCACCGGGCCTTGGCGCGGATGCCGTCGACCAGCGGCAGGAACTGATCATCGACGATGAGCATGCGCGTATCGCAGTCATCCAGCGAGTAGACGATCTCCGCGACGCTCCAGCGGGTATTGACCGGGTTGAGCACACCGCCCCCCCACCACACACCCATCATGTATTCCAGGTAACGGTCGCTGTTGAGCGCAAGCATGCCGACCCGGTCACCAGGCGCCATGCCCAGGTGGCGCAGGGCGCCGGCCAGGCAGGCGACACGTTCGCCGAATTGCCGGTAGGTATGACGCCGCGTACCGAAGATCGTGACGATCCGTTCCGGGGTTTGCTGCAGCGAGCGCTGCAGGCACTGGGTCAGGTGCATGGGACCTCCGCCATGGCACTCATCAGTTCACCCCACGGGCAAGGCCTGCCCAGTAAGGGTCACGCAGGTCGCGCTTGAGGATCTTGCCGGCCCCCGACAAGGGCAGCTCAGTGCGGAACTCCACGGTTTTCGGGCATTTGTAGCCGGCGATGTACTCGCGGCAATGGGCACGTACCTGGTCTTCGCTCAGCGCAGCACCTGGCTTGCAAACCACCACGCCATGCACGGCCTCACCCCATTGTTCGTTGGGGATGCCGATCACGGCGCACATCAGTACCGCTGGGTGGCGGGCAATGACGTTCTCGACCTCAGCCGAGTACACATTCTCGCCGCCGCTGACGATCATGTCCTTCAAGCGGTCGACGATAAAGATGTGGCCCTGCTCGTCCATGTAAGCGCCGTCACCGGTGAACAACCACCCCTCTCGCAACGCCTTGGCGGTTTCTTCGGGCTTGTTCCAGTACCCCTGCATGATGTTCGGGCCGCGCACGATGATTTCGCCCACGGTGCCACGGGGCACTTCACGGCCCTCTGTGTCGACGATCTTGACATTCACGCCATAGCCACCGCGCCCCACCGAGCGCGACAACCCGCTTTGCCGCGCTTGGAGGCCGTGGTTTTGTGGCGGGTTGGTGGAGACGATCGGGCAGGCTTCGGTCAGGCCGTAGCCATGTACCAGTTCAAGCTTGGGCAGCTTGGCCAGCACGTGCTCGACCATCTCGCCAGCGGTGGGCGACGCACCGTAGGTCAGGCGCTGCAAGCTGCCCAATTGGTACTGGTCGAACCCGGGGTCGGCCAGCATGGCAAGGATCATGGTCGGCACCAGGCAGGTATCGGTAATACCCTCACGCTCGATGGTCGCCAACACGGCGCCAGGCTCGAAGGTCGGCACGATCACATGGGTGCCACCGGCGATGAAATTGCACAGCACCCGTGCCAGGCCCGCGCAATGGAACAGTGGCATCACGTGCATATCGCGGTTGTCGACTGGCGGCGACAGCTCGGCCATGCGCTGCACGCAGGCCGACCACAGGTTCAGGTGCGATTGCATGACGCCCTTGGGAAAGCCGGTGGTACCCCCGGTGTACATCACGCAGGCCAGGTCATGGCCACCACGGCCGGCATCTTCGATCGGCGCAGCTGTGGTGATCAATTGCTCCCACGACAGCATGCCGGCCGGCGCTTCCCGCTCACCGGCATAGATAACCTGGGGCGTACGCTTGGCGCTGGCGCAAATGCCTTCGACCATTGGCAGGAAGTAATCATCGACAAACAGGATGCCGGTGTCGCAGTCATCCAGCGAATAGACAATCTCCGGTACCGCCCAACGGGTGTTGACCGGGTTGAGCACACCCCCGCCCCACCAGGTGGCCAGCATATATTCCAGATACCGATCGGAATTCAATGCCAGCATGCTGACCCGGTCTCCGTCAGCCATGCCCAGGTTGCGCAGCGCACTGGCGAGCCGCGCCACGCGGTCGCCGAACTCACGAAAGGTGCGTCTGCGCTCGCCGAAAACCGTGACAACCTGGTCTGGCGTTTGCTGCAGCGAACGCTGCAGCCCTTGGGTCAGATACATATCAAAAACTCCTGGTTCTTGTTTTTATTCGAAAATGGCAGGGCAAAAGTGCCTGTAAGCCTCGTTCAGGGCTGCACGCCCAGCCCCTGTTTGCACAAGCGTTCAATATCCTGGGCCGTCAAACCCCAGTCCTGTAACGCAGCGGCGCCCTGCTCGCCCCGTGCAGGCGCTGGCCGAGGCGTGGCCGTGGGCGTTCCGAGAAAGCGCGGCGCCGGCCCTGGCTGTTTGATGCCATTGACCTCGATAAAACTGCCGCGCGCCTGATGGTGTGGATGGTTGGCGGCTTCGGCAAAACCCAGCACGGGTGTCACGCAGGCATCGCTGCCTTCGAATACAGCGCACCACTGCTCGCGGGTGCGGTTGAGAAAGGCCTGGATAAAGGCTTCGCGCAGACGCGGCCAGCCGTTACGGTCATGCTGGGGAGGCAGCTCGGCATGGGCCAGGCCGAGTTTTTCCAGTAGTTGCGCATAGAAACGCGACTCCACCGGGCCGATAGCCATGTATTGGCCGTCAAGCGTGCGATAGGTGTCGTACCACGGGGCACCCCCGTCGAGCAGATTGCTGCCCCGTTGTTCATGCCAATTGTTCGAGGCGAGCAAACCCCAGATCACCGAACCGAGCTGCGCCGCCCCTTCGGTCATGGCCGCATCCACCACTTGCCCTTGGCCGCCGCGTTGCACATTGAGCAGCGCCGCCAGAACGCCCACGGCCAGCAGCATGCCGCCACCGCCGTAGTCGCCGACCAGATTCAACGGCGGCACCGGGCGCCCCCCCGGCGGACCAATGCCCGAGAGCACCCCAGAGAGGGCAATGTAATTGAGGTCATGGCCGGCACGTTCAGCCAAGGGCCCGCTTTGGCCCCAGCCGGTCATCCGCGCATACACCAGCTTCGGATTGCGCCCCAGCGCCACATCCGGCCCCAAGCCCAGGCGCTCCATGGTGCCGGGACGAAAGCCTTCGATGAGCACATCGGCGTGTTCAATCAACTCCAACGCGCTGGCAATCGCTTGCGGGTGCGTAAGGTCCAGGGTCACCGAACGGCGGTTGCGCCCGGTGATGTCGACCCTCGGGCCTTCGAGTTTCGGCCCCAGGTCCGCGGGTGCTGCTGGCCGATCAATACGGATCACATCGGCGCCCATATCCGCCAACAGCATGGTGCCGAACGGTGCCGGCCCGATCGCCGCGAATTCCAGTACGCGAATCCCCCTCAGTACGCCCATGTATCGCCTCCACATTGCATACCATTGCGGCACGCTGAACGATGTTGTTGCTCGGGCACACCGTTGCCGGCTTGGCCATTCGCTTTTACCGTACGTTAGGGCAAGGTGCGCGTGCCGGGCGTCCCCCCATGTCGGGTGGAGTCCTGCCCCTACGGCCTTGGCGGGGAACGTTCATCGCTTAGTTCGTACTGGAAATCAGGCAGCGATATGCTTCATGCTGAACGAAGACGCTGCCAGAAGATCTTGGATCGCCATGGATAACACCAACAATACCCAAGCAGCCGCTGCATCCAATCCGATCGACAGCACGAAGCTGTCTGCGCCCAGGATAGGCACCCGGATCCTCACCCGTGAGCGGTTGCAGGCTCAGCTGTTCCAGGCCAGGCACCGGCGCTGCATCGTGCTAAAGGGGCCGGCAGGCTGCGGCAAGACCACGGCTGTTGCATGCTGGCGCCAGATGCAGCTGTCGACCGGTTGCGATGTCGCCTGGCTGACCTTGACCGGCGCTGACAACCAGCTGTCGCGGTTTCTGGACTACCTGCTGGCAAGCCTGGCCCAGGTGTCTGCCGACATGGTCCGCGATGCGATGAGCCTTGAGGGTTACAGCAGCGACAGCCATGCCGCCGAGCGCACGGTCATCACCTTGATCCGCGGCATCACCAATCATCCGCGCGAACTGCTGCTGGTGCTGGACGACCTGCACAGCCTCAGCGATACCGGTATCCACCAGGCGCTGCAATGGTTGCTCGACTACGCGCCGGACAACCTGCACCTGGTATTGATTTCACGCAGCCAGGTGCCGCTGTCGTTGGCCCGCCTGCGCAGCCAGAACCTCACCCTGGAACTGGACCTTCGCGACCTGCGCTTTACCGAGGATGAAGCGCAGCAGTTTCTCAGGTCGCAGCTCGAGGACATCGAGGCAAAGGATGTCCAGTTCATCTATCGCATGACCGACGGCTGGATTGCAGGCCTGCAGTTGATCGCGGCCAGCCGCAAGAAAGGCCTGCAACGCAAACGAGGCACCACATCGGCAGCCTACAAGCAGGCCCTGCTGCACAGCGACCAGGCATTTGCCGATTTTTTCGAAGCCCAGGTCGTGTCCCAGCTGTCCCCGGCCGAGCTGGAACTGCTGCAGCCTTTGGCCTTGTGCGAACGTTTCTGCCCGACGTTATGCGCCGTTCTGGTCGGCCGGTCGCAGGCCGCCAATGAAGCCACGCTGTTGTTCGAGCGCCTCGACAACGACAACTTGTTCGTCATCGCCGTCGACAGCGCCGACAGCGAGCCCTGGTACCGCTTTCACCCCTTGCTGCGCGAAACCCTGCTCAAGCTCTTTACACGTAAGGGCGAGGCCGAACAACGCCAGGTGCACGCCCGCGCCTGGAGCTGGTTTCGTGACCGCGACATGCTCACCGAGGCGGTGAAACACGCCGTGCTCGGCGGCCAGGCAGACGCCGCGGCGAACATGGTTGAACAGCGGATCGAAGCCTTGTACACCCGGGGCGAACTGCGCCTGCTGGTCGAGCTGGTCCGGCAATTGCCGATGGACAGGGTTCAAGCCAGCGTACCGCTGCGCGTTGCCCTGGCGCGCATGCAGATCTACGCACGCGACTTCGTTGCCTGCCTAGAGAGCATCAATCGGCTCGAACGCGACATCCCTGAAAGCGACGCGCGCATGCGCTTTCACCTGACCATGCTCAGGGCGCTGCTGGCGGTCCAGCGCGACGACACCGACACGGTCACGACCCTGGTAACACAACTGCAGCACCCTCCGCAAAACGCGCCCGCCGTCATGATCGGCGGCAGTACCAACATCTTGTCCTGGTTGTGCATGCGCCATGGTGAGTTCGAGCGGGCCAGGCGCATCCAGCTCGATCGCCCACCGCTGCTGGTCAACGGCGCACCGCTACTGGGCACCACGGGCGGCACCCTGTTGGGCCGTTGCCTGATCGGCCTGAGCCTGGCCATGGAAGGTGAGGTCAGCCAGGCCGAGCGCATTTATCGCGAAGTGGTGTATCAGGCCGAACGGGGCGACAAGAGCTGCTCCGATGCCCGCTGGCTCGCCACCGCGCTGCTCGGTGAAGTGCTGTACGAAAACGGCGAAGTCGACGCCGCCAACCAACTGTTGGCCAGTTGGGTGGACATTTTCGAACGGGTGTCGATACCCGACTCGGTTCTGCGGGTGCTGGAGGTACTGGCCAAGACCCGCTGGTGCGTGGGCGACCACCAGGGCGCTTTCGCCTACCTCGACCGGCTACAGGCGTATGCCAGCAACCTGGGCCTGGACCGCCTGCAAGCCCACGGCCTGGTGTGGCGAATCTATTGGCGTTTGCAGCAAGGCGAGCGCGAGCAAGCCCAGGACGCGCTGGCCAGGCTGGACGCCCTCGCTGCCAGCCATGCTGGTCACGAACACAGCGCCGCGCGGGAAATCCAGATCCTGACCGAACAGGCCCATGTGCGCTGGCAAGCGGCCGAGCTGGACCTGGACGGCGCCGCAGCCAGGCTTTCGCACGTCATCGCGCTGTGCGAAAGCGGTGGCCACCAGCTGGGCGTCACGCGCCTGAAAATGCTCGGTGCGGTCTTCGATGCCCAACGCGGGCTCATGGACGCGGCCCACGACAAAGTACTCGCCGCCTTGCGTGCCGGCCATCGCTACGGGCAAATGCGTTGCCTGCTCGACGCTCACCCCGAAGCACTGACGCTGATCACGCGCATTGCCGAAGACGAAACCCTGGACCCGGTACTGACGTTCTACATCGAACGCTTGCAAGCGTTGTCTTGCACGCATCCGACCACCCCTGACAGCGGCGCCAAAAACACGGGTGAGCGCAATCCTTCGGGCAGCGGCGTGTCGGCCCTCAGCCCGCGCGAACTCGAGATCCTGCGCTTGCTCGCCCAGGCCCTGCCCAACAAGAAAATCGCGCGCATCCTTGCCCTGTCGCCCGAAACCGTCAAATGGTACCTGCGCAATATGTTCATCAAGCTTGGCGTTACTACGCGCGATGACGCCGTTGCCCGTCTGCGTGAAGCAGAACTGAGCGCAGGCGACGAGCAGGCACGCTAAGCAGCTGCGCCTTGCCACCCGACGCGGGGGGAAGTTCCCCCCCCGCGCTCACCTCTAGATTCGTTCTCCAGACCAAGCCTTGTGCTTGAAACGCCCGCGCTGCGGGCAAATGGAGAGCGCCATGCACATTCACCGCACCGTCTTTCGCGACGACCATGAGATTTTCCGCACCACGGCGCAGCGCTTTTTCGAGCGCGAATGCGTGCCGCGTCAGGCCGCCTGGGACAAAGCGGGCCAGGTCGACCGCGAAACCTGGCTCAAGGCCGGCCGCGAGGGCCTGCTGGGCATCACCCTGCCTCTGGAGTACGGCGGTGGTGGTGGCGATTTCGGCCATTGCGCCGTGTTCAATGAAGCGTTCGCCCAGGCCGGTGTCAGTGGCGCCTATTTCGGCATGCATTCCGATGTCATCGCCCCTTACATCGCCCGCTGCGGCAGTGAAGAACAGAAACAACGATGGTTGCCGGGTGCTTGTTCCGGCGAGCTGATCCTGGCCATTGCCATGACCGAGCCTGGCACCGGCAGCGACCTCAAGGCTGTGCGCACCACCGCCGTGCGCGATGGCGACGAGTACGTGATCAACGGCAGCAAGACCTTCATCAGCAATGGCCTGATCGCCGACCTGGTCATCCTGGTGTGCAAGACCGACCCGGCCGCCGGCGCCAAGGGCATCAGCCTGATCGCCGTGGAAGCCAGCCGCGCAGGCTTCAAGCGTGGGCGCAAGCTGGACAAGGTCGGCCAACCGGCCGCCGACACCGCCGAACTGTTCTTCGACAACGTACGCGTGCCGGTGTGCAACCGCCTCGGCGAAGAAGGCAAGGGTTTCGCCTACCTGATGGCTGAACTGCCGCAGGAGCGGTTCTCCATCGCCGTGACCGCCGCAGCCAAGCTCGAGCGCCTGCTCGAACAGACCACCGAATACGTCAAGCAACGCAAGGCCTTCGGCCACACCGTGTGGGACTTCCAGAACAGCAAATTCAAGCTCGCCGACATCAAGGCCCAGGCCACCGCCGTGCGCCTGATGATCGACCACTATCTGGGCGAACACATGCGCCGCCGCCTGACCCTGGAAGAAGCGGCCATCGCCAAGCTCTACGCCACCGAAACCCTGTGGAAGTGCATTGACGACATGGTCCAGCTGCATGGCGGCTACGGCTACATGCTCGAGTACCCGATCGCCCGTGCCTTCGTCGACATGCGCGTGAACCGCATCTACGGCGGCACCAGCGAAGTCATGCGCGAAATGATCGCGCGAAAGCTCTGATCCCCCTACAACAACAAGGAAAACTCCCGTGAGCCAAAAAGTATTCGTTGCCGGCGTCGGCATGATCCCGTTCAAGAAACCGGGCACCAACGAGCCCTACGACGTCATGGGCGAACAAGCGATTCGCCAGGCCCTGGCCGATGCCGGTCTGGACTTCAGTGACATCCAGCAGGCCTATGCCGGCTACGTCTACGGCGACTCCACGTGCGGGCAGAAAGCCTTGTACCGGGTCGGCATGACCGGCATCCCGCTGATCAACGTCAACAACAACTGCGCCACTGGCTCCTCGGCACTGTTCCTGGCCCGCCAGGCCGTGGCAAGTGGCGCAGTGGATTGCGCCCTGGCCTTCGGTTTCGAGCAGATGAACCCCGGCGCCCTGAAATCCGCCTGGACCGATCGCGCACCGGCCACCGAACGCGCCCTGAAGTTGACCAATGAGCTGGTTGGCATGCCCGACCTGCCGACTGCTATCCGCCAGTTCGCCGGTGCCGGCTACGCCCACATGCAAAAGTACGGCACCAAACTGGAAACCTTCGCCATGATCCGCGCCAAGGCCAGCCGCCACGCTGCGAACAACCCGCTGGCGGTATTTCGCAATGTGGTCAGCACCGAAGACGTCATGGCCGCGCCGATGCTCTGGGAAGGCGTACTGACCCGCCTGATGGCTTGCCCACCCACTTGCGGCGCCGCAGCGGCGCTGGTGGTGTCTGAAGCATTCGCCAAAAAGCATGCCCTGCGCACCGACGTGCTGATCGCCGGCCAAGCCCTGACCACAGACCTGCCAAGCACCTACGACGCCCGCGACATGATCCGCGTGGTCGGCTTCGACATGACCCGCCTGGCCGCCAACATCGCCTACGAGCAAGCCGGCATCGGCCCCAAAGACATCGACGTGATCGAGCTGCACGACTGCTTTGCCCAGAACGAATTGCTGACCTACGAAGGCCTGGGCCTGTGCCCGGAAGGCGAGGCCGAGCGCCTGGTCATGGATGGCGACAACACCTACGGCGGCGAATGGGTGGTCAACCCGTCCGGCGGCCTGCTCTCCAAGGGCCACCCGCTGGGCGCCACGGGCTTGGCCCAGTGCTATGAGCTGACCCACCAATTGCGCGGTACTGCCGAACAGCGCCAGGTGCAGGGTGCACGCATTGCCGTGCAGCACAACCTGGGCCTGGGTGGTGCCGGCGTGGTCACTGTGTACCAGAAGAACTGAAAGAGCCACTGCCCTTAAATAGAGACTGTCCCATGATCGACAAAAAACACATCGGCAAAGTGCTGCCCGCCTTTGCCGTCACCGCCGAAGCAGGCCAACTGCGCTTTTTCGCCAAGGCCACGGGTGAAACCAACCCGATCTACTTCGACGAACAGGCCGCACGCGACGCCGGCCACCCGACCCTGCCCTTGCCGCCGACCTTCCTGTTTTCGCTGGAGTTCCAGATACCGTCGAACGCCTGGCGTGACGAGCTGGGCATCGTCACCGCGCGGATCCTGCACGGCGAAGAATCGTTCAAGTACCACCGCGTGGCCTATGCCGGCGACACCCTGCACTTCGATGTACGCATCGCCGACATCTACGACAAAAAAGGTGGCGCACTGGAGTTCGTGGTGCGTGAAACCCGCGTGACCAACCAGCGCGGCGAACACGTGGCGGACCTGCGCAGCGTACTCGTACAACGCAACGGCTGAACTGGAGAAGAGCAATGAGCACAGTAAATTTTGATGCCATCCAGGTCGGTGACCTGCTGCCAGCACTGGCCCTGGCACCGATCAATCGCACCACCCTGGCCCTGTTTGCCGGCGCCTCGGGCGACCACAACCAGATCCATATCGACACCGACTACGCCCGCAAGGCGGGCATGCCCGACGTGTTCGCCCACGGCATGTTGTCGATGGCCTACCTGGGCCGCCTGCTGACCCAGTGGGTCGACCAGCGCCAGCTGCGCGAATTCGGCGTGCGCTTTCTCGGCATCACCCACCTTGGCCACCAGATCACCTGCACCGGCAAAGTGGTGGAGAAGTTCCAGGCCGACGGCGAGAACCGCATCAAGGTCGCCATCCAGACCACCAACCAATACGGCGACATCAAGATCCTCGGCGACGCCGTGATCGCACTCTGAACAACCCCAACAAGAAGGAGTATTACCATGGCAAAACTCGATAGCAAAGTGGCACTGGTCACAGGCGCAGGCCGCGGCATCGGCCAATCCATCGCCCTGAAACTGGCCAGCGAAGGCGCCCGCATCGTCATCAACGACCTGGACCTGGAGCCCGCCCAGGAAACGGCCGAGCTGATCCGCCAGATGGGCGGTGAAGCGGCGATCTGCCACGGTAACGTCAGCGCACCGGATTTCGCCGAACGCTATATCAAGACCGCGATGGACAACTTCAACGCCATCGACATCATCGTCAACAACGCCGGCTACACCTGGGACGACGTGGTGCAGAAGATGAGCGACGAGCAGTGGTACGCGATCCTCGACTGCCACATGACCGCGCCCTTCCGCATCCTGCGCGCCGCCTACCCGATCATCAAGGCACAAGCCCTGGCCGATGCAGAAGCCCAGCGAGAAGTGTTCCGCAAAGTGGTAAACATCTCTTCGGTGTCGGCACTCAACGGCAACGCCGGGCAGATGAACTACAGCGGCGCCAAGGCCGGCGTGATCGGCATGACCCGCGCCCTGGCACGCGAATGGGGCCGTTTCAAGGTCAACGTCAACGCCGTGGCCTTCGGCTTCATCGAAACCCGCATGACCCGCGCCGACGCCCACGCCGGCGCCACGGTGACCATCGACGGCCGCGAAATCCGCGTCGGTATCAACCCTGAAGCTGCCAAGTCGCATGCGCAGCGCAATCCACTGGGCCGACCTGGTACAGCGCAGGAAGCAGCTGATGCGGTGTATCTGTTCTGCACGCCTGAGTCGAATTACATCACTGCTCAGACGATTGCGGTGGCGGGGAATCTGCAGTAACCGGGGGCGCCACCCCTCACCCCAGCCCTCTCCCCAGCGGGGAGAGGGAACTGACCGGTGTTGTATTTGTATTTTTAGTACACCCGCAATCAGTCCCCTCTCCCCCGTGGGGAGAGGGTTAGGGTGAGGGGTGGCCTCACGCCACTCCCATCAGCCCGCCGTACTCCCGCAAATAATGATCATCATCCCCAAACTGCCGCGCCACCATCAGCAAATGCTTGGCGTGGTGCGACAGCACGTACTCCCAGGTCAAACCAATCCCCCCATGCAACTGAATCCCCTGGTCGGCGATGAAACGCCCGGCGCGGCTGACGATGAACTTGGCCGCTGCCAGGACGCGGCAACGCTCGGCACTGTCGGGTTGGTCGGCGACGCAAGCAGCGTGGATGGCCATTGAGGTGGCCTGGTCCAGTTCCATGCGCATATCCACCATGCGGTGCTGCAGGGCCTGGAACTTGCCGATCGGCTGGCCGAACTGCTTGCGGGTTTTCAGGTAGTCCAGGGTCAGGGCACACGCGGCCTCCATGCTGCCGATGGCTTCGGCGCATTGGGCGGCAATGGCGCGGCCTTGTTGGTAACGCAAGGCCGGTAGGACCTGGCCTGGTTCTCCCAGTAGCGCGGCGCTGCTGACCAGTACGTCATCCAGGTACAGCTCGCAGGCAGTGCGGCCATCCATGGTCGGGAAGCTGCGCCGGCGTAGGCCATCGGCTTGTGGGTCGACCAGGAACAGGCTGATGCCCTGCTCGTCCCGTGCGCCACCGGCCACCCGCGCCGATACCAGAATGAGCCCGGCGCTCTGCCCGCCGATGACCACAGTTTTGCGGCCGTTGAGTTTCCAGCCGCCCTGCACTGCTTCGGCGCGGGTTTCTACATTGTGCAATTGGTAATGGCTTTGCGGCTCTTCGAGGGCCACCGCCAGTTGCAGGGCGGCGCTGCCGATCTGGGGCAGCAGTTCCTGCTTCTGCGCTTCGCTGCCCAGTTGGGCAATCAGGCCACCGGCAAAAACCACGGAGTGCAGGTAGGGCTCCAGGCACAGGCTGCGGCCCAGCTCGGTCATCACCAGCAGGGTGTCTACGCCGCTGCCGCCGAAGCCGCCGTACTCTGGCGCGAAGGGTACCGAGCACAACCCCAGGTCACCCAACTGTTGAAAGAATTCGCTGCTGAAACCCTGCTCACTTTTGCTGAACTGCTCGCGCTGCTCGAAGCCATAGGCGTCGCGTACCAGGCGCGCGGCGGTGTCTTGCAGCATCTGCTGCTCTTGCGTCAGTTTGAAATCCATGACCCTGGCCCTTAGAGTTCGAGAATCGTTTTGGCGATGATGTTCTTCTGGATTTCATTGGCGCCGCCGTAGATCGAGGCTTTACGCGTATCCAGGTACTGGTAGGTCACTGCCGAGCTGTATTCGGTGTACAGCAACGCGTCATCGCCATAGCCCAGTTCGTCCTCAATGAACGGCAGTGTGTAGGGCCCCACAGCCTTGGTCATCAGGTGGGCGATGGCTTGACGCAGCTCGGTGCCCTTGATTTTCAACAAGGAGCTTTCCGCGCCCGGCGTGCCGCCGTCGCGCGCCGCGGCCAGGGTGCGCAGGTTGCTCATCTCGGCCGCCATCACCTGCATTTCCACCTCGGCCACCTGAGCGCGAAACAACGGGTCTTCGAGCAGCGGCTTGCCATCGCGCAGTTGCTGGCTGGCGATGTACTTGAGGTGTTTGAGCATTGCCTTGGTCTGGGGGATGCCGGCGATGCTGGTGCGTTCATGGGTCAGCAGGTACTTGGCGCAGGTCCAGCCTTCATTTTCCTTGCCGACCAGGTTCTCGACCGGCACGCGTACGTTGTCGAAAAACACCTCGTTGACTTCATGCTCGCCATCGAGGGTGATGATCGGCCGCACGGTGATGCCCGGGGTTTTCATGTCGATCAACAGGAAGGAAATACCGCGCTGCTGCTGAGCTTCGGGGTCGGTTCGTACCAGGCAAAACATCCAGTCGGCGTAGTGGGCGTAGGTGGTCCAGGTTTTCTGGCCATTGACCACGTAGTGCTCGCCATCGCGCACCGCACGGGTTTTCAGGCTGGAAAGGTCGGAGCCGGCACCCGGTTCCGAGTAGCCCTGGCACCACCAGTCTTCGCAGCTGAGAATGCGCGGCAGAAAACGCGCTTTCTGCTCAGGGGTACCGAACTTGATGATCACCGGAGCAACCATCTTGACGCCGAAAGACACGATGCGCGGCGCACCGGCAGCCCAGCATTGTTCTTCGAAGATGTACTTTTGCACGACACTCCAGCCCGTGCCGCCAACCTCGGTCGGCCAACCCAATGCCAGCCAGCCTTTCTCGTTGAGCGTTTGCATCCACTGCACCTGATGTTCCTTGCTCAGGCGCTTGCCATGCTTGATACGCTGGGCAAACTCGGCGGGCAGCCTTTGCTCGAGAAACCCTCGCACCTCCTCACGGAAGGCCAATTCGTCGGGCGTGAATTCAATATCCATCAGCAACTCCGTAAACCTGTGTAGGCATGCCTGCACCAGGGCCGGCACGCCGTGCTGTCGTGGGGAAAGTTCAGTCGTCGAAAACGATCACCGAGCGCGCCAGTTCGCCACGGCGCAACTCATCGAATGCCTCGTTGATCTGATCAAGCCTGATGCGCTGGGAAATCATCTGGTCGAGCTTGAGGCGGCCCTGCATGTAGAAATCCACCAGGCGTGGCATGTCCACCGGGAAGCGATTGGAGCCCATCAGCGAGCCCTGGATGCGGCGCTCGTGCAACAGTTGCAGGGGGTCGATCTCGATTTTCAGGCCCGGCTTGAGCATGCCGATCACAGTGGCGGTACCGCCGCGCGCGAGCATGGCGAAGGCCTGCTCGGCGGTTTGTTTAAGACCGATGCATTCGAACGCGTGGTGCACGCCACCACGGGTCAACTCCAGCACTTGCTTGACCGCATCGCCGTCCTTGCCGTTGATCAGGTCGGTGGCACCGAATTGCCTGGCCAGCTCAAGCTTGGAATCGAGCATGTCGATGGCGATGATTCGCCCTGCCCCGGCCAGCGCCGCGCCGTTGATGGCCGCCAGGCCGATGCCGCCGCAGCCGATCACGGCCACGGTCTCGCCCGGTCGCACCTTGGCGGTGTTGAACACTGCACCGGTGCCGGTAGTGACGGCACAACCGAGCAAGGCGGCGCGGTCCAGCGGCATGTCGCGGCGGATCGCCACACAGGCGTTCTCATGCACCAGCATCTGCTCGGCAAAACCGGACAGGTTGACGAATTGCGGCATGGGCTTTTGCACGTAAGTCAAACGCGGCTCTTCGTCCTTGCCGCGTTTGGTTTCCGGCGAAACGCAGCGGGCCAGGTGCCCGGTCACGCAGTGCTCGCAGTGGCCGCAAAACACGGTCAGGCAAGTCACCACATGGTCGCCCGGCTTGACCGAACGCACTTCGCTCCCCACCTGCTCGACCACGCCGGCGGCTTCATGGCCCAGTACCAACGGGCCCGGGTACGGGTAGGAGCCCTCGATCACGTGCAGGTCAGAGTGGCAAACACCAACGGCCTTGGTTCGGATCAACACTTCACGCGGGCCAGGCTTGCTGATACCGACTTCTTCGATAACCAGCGGGGCACCCACCTGGTGGAATACGGCAGCTTTCATGATTAATCTCTCGATAAAGGGCGAAGGGAGTCAGGCCTGGTACACGGCCTTGGCGTGGCTGAATGTGCGGAAACCGTCGATGCCGTGGTAAGCGCCCATGCCGCTGGCGCCAACACCACCGAATGGCAAACCTTCGACGCCGGCGTGCTGCAGGACGCCGTTAAGGGTGACCCCGCCGGAGCAGGTGCGGCTGAGCACCAGGGTTTGTTCGGCGCCATCGTTGCCGAAGTAGTACAGCGCCAATGGGCGCGGACGGCTGTTGATATACGCCAGCACTGCCTGAATGTCGCTGTAGGGCTTGAGTGGCAACAGCGGACCGAAAATCTCGTCCTGCATCACCTGCAGGTCGTCACCGGGGTTGCGCAACAAGGTCGGCACGATCTTGTTGAGTGCTGTCTGGCTGAAATCCTCACCCGCCGGGTTCAACTCGATCAGTTCCACGCCAGCGTTGCGAGCCTCGCTCAAGTAGCCCTGCAGGCGCGCAAAATGCCGCGCATTGATGATCGAGGTGTATTCGGGGTTGTCCAAAAGGGTCGGCAAAAAGCCGGCCACGACCGCCTTGGCCACAGCGATAAAGTCTTCCATCGACTCTTGCGGCACGAACACATAATCCGGCGCCACGCACAGTTGGCCGGCATTGAGCAGCTTGCCGACCACGACCTTGGTCACCGCCGCCTTGAAATCGGCGCTGCGAGAAATGATGGTCGGCGACTTGCCGCCCAGCTCCAGGGTCACTGGCACCAGGTTTTGTGCCGCGGCGCGCAGCACATGCTTGCCGATACTGGAGGCGCCGGTGAACAGCAGATGGTCGAAGGGTTGGCTGCAAAACGCCTGGCCGACGTCGCTGCCGCCGGTAATGACCGCGACTTCGTTTTCTGCGTAGACCGAGCGCAGCAGGCGCGCGATCAGCGCCGAGGTGTGCGGGGTGAATTCCGATGGCTTGATCATCACCCGGTTGCCGGCCGCCAGCGCGCCAGCCAAGCCGTTGAAAATCATATTGCCGGGTACGTTCCAGGCGGTGACGATGCCCACCACCCCCAAAGGTTGATATTGCACCCACGCCTGGCCGGCCTTGACCTGGCGGGCTTCAGGCTGCATCCAGGCGGCGAGTTCGGCCTTGGTCTGCTTGAGTACTGCCAGGGGCGAAAGGACTTCGCTGCCTCGCGAGAAGGTCGGGCTACGATGGCCGAAATCGGCCGTCAGCGCGTCGATGATTTCCTGTTCATGGTTAACCAGAAGGCCGATGGCCCGGTCGATCAACTCGCAGCGCTGTTCGGCGCTATAGGGTTCGCAGGCCAGAAAAGCTGCGCGTTGCAGCTCCACAATTGCACGGATATCCGCGCAGGTCGGGGTCTCGATATCGCTCATGGAATTCCTCTGATTATTTTGCCGGGGGCCTGGGCTCAGGGTCGGCGGTGGACGCGGTGGCGTGGCAAGCCCTGTAGGAGCTGGCTTGCCAGCGATCCAGGCGCTGCGGTATTTCAGACGAATCGCAGCGATGCCATCGCGGGCAAGCACGCTCCTACAGGGATGTGCTCAGCGCACGCCAGCGTTGCGAAGGGCCGAGGGCGTGAAGTCGTTCATCTTGGCCTGGATGCCATAGGTGGTCGCGTGCTTGGACTCGTTGGTCATCGCCAGCACGTTGTAGCGGCCAGCAATCAGGTCATAGATGCCCAACATGGCGTAGTTGGGCGCACCGCGCTCATAGTCGTTGATCGCATAGCCTTCAGCCACGCGCCACAGTTGGCCGCGACCGTCGTAGTGGTCGACCTCGGCCAGTTGCCAGGTGTCTTCGTCGAAGTACATGTCACGCTTGGCATAGATATGCCGCTCACCCGCCTTGAGGGTGGCCTGGACATGCCAGACCCGGTGCAGCTCGTAGCGGGTCAGGTCCTGGTTGATATGCCCAGGCTTGATGATCTCGTCGTACTTGACCTTCGGCGACTGCAGCTTGTAGTTGTTGTAAGGGATGTAGATCTCTTTCTTGCCGATCAGCTTCCAGTCGTAGCGGTCCGGTGCGCCGTTCATCATGTCGGTATTGTCGGCCGTACGCATGCCGTCCGAACCGTTGCCGGGGCCATCGTAGGCAATCTGTGGAGCACGGCGCACACGACGCTGGCCGGCGTTGTAGACCCACGCCAGGCGCGGCTCCTTGACCTGGTCGATGGTCTCGTGGATCAGCACCACGCTACCGGCCAGGCGCGACGGTGCGGTGATCTCCTGCTTGTAGAAATACAGCACGTTATCGGCCTGGCCCGGTTCCACGCCACTCATCAGCTGCGGGAAGCCCAGCTCATCGCTGTACTCGACAATCGAGTAGGCGCCATTGACCTGCGGCGCTGCCTGGGCGGCCTGGCGCAGCATGTTGCCGCCGCGATAGCGGTTGTTGTGGTTCCAATACACCTCGACGCCGTTCTTCGGAATCGGGAATGGGTAGTAACGGGTCTGCGCAAAGTTGCCCAGGCCGTTGCCATCGTTGATCAACTGGGTCGTGACCGCACTTTTTTTCGCAAGGTCATAGACCTCCTGGGGCGAGGCGCCCGTACGCTGGGTCTTGTACACCGGTATCCGGTAGCTGTCGGGGTAGCGCTGGAGCATGGCCATCTGGCCCGGGGTCAGCTTGTCCTTGTACTGCGCAGCATTGGCCGCGGTAATCACGAACTGTGGCTTGTCGCTGGCGAACGGATCGCCCAGAAAGCCGTTATCCAATGGCGCTGCACCGGGCTTGAGCCCGCCGGTCCAGGCTGGAATGCTGCCGTCGGCGTTGCCGGCCTTCTCGGCGCCCAGTGGCGTCAGGGTGGTGCCCAGCTTGGCCGCTTCCTGTTCAGATACCGCTGCCATCACACCGGTAGCCAGCAGCGACAGGGTCAGTGCGCCAATGCGCAGCATGGAGATAGTTTTCATTGTTGTATTCCTCTACCAGGTTGCATCAGAAGTTCACACCGACACTGAGTGCGACATAGTCGCGGTCGACGTTGGTGTTGAAATCGCCACCGAAGAAATCGGTGTAACTGAGGCTTGCGCTGTATTGGTTCAGGTAGTCGGCATCGAGCCCCACGCTGATGGCCTTGGAGCCTTCATCGAAGTTCGGGCCATAGCCTTGCACGTCATGGGACCAGGCCAGGTTCGGCGACAGGTTGATACCGGCGATCACGTTCGGGTAATCGAGCTTGGCGCGCGCACGGTAGCCCCAGCTGTTGCTGGTGTAGAAGCCATCGTCGTTGCACTCCTGGGCCGGGTTGCTGGCGCCAGCGGTACCCGCCGCCGTGCCCCGGCAAGTGGCCAGGCCGGCAGCACCCGGCAGTTCGCCGGAACCGAACGCCGGGCTGCGACCAAAGCGCAGCTCGGTGCCGTCGGCCTTGCCCACGCCGCCGATGTGGTTGTAGCCCACCTCGCCCACCAGGGTCAGGCGGCTGGCGCCCAGGACCTGGTCAAAGAACTGGGTGGCGGTCACTTGCGCCTGGGTCACCGGCATACGCTTGTAACCATTGACTTCAGCGCCCAGGTTGCGCCCGGCAAAGCCTGTGCTGATCAACGGCGAAGTGGCACCAAAAGTGGCCGCCGATAGCAGGTCTGCGGTGTTGAGCTGCAGCGGCATGTTCGGCCGATAGCTGACTTCGCCGCCCAGGGACGTACCGCCCAGGTTGGTCTGGAAGCTCAGGCCGTAGAGGCGGATGTCTTCAGGGTAATCGACGAAGTAACGAACACTGCGCGCCGACGCCAGGCCACCGGCCGCACTGGTCATCTGGTTGATGCTCAGGTACGGGCTGCGGCTGTGGTAGTTCAGCGCATAGGCACCAAACTCGGTGTCGTTGAACTCCGGCACAAACCAGCGCAGGGCCACGCCGTACTGGCCACTGTCGCGGGCTTCATTGTCTTCAAGACGCGGGATGTAGGCATTGGTGTTGGCGTCCGGGTTGCCGATGTTATCGGACACACCCGGCGGCAGGTCGAGGCCGGCCACCACCAGGCGGTCGTCGCACCCGGCGGGAATACCGTCGTTGCCGAAGAAGGTGCCGCAGTTATCGACGACCGACTTCTCCCATTCGATCTGGTAGAACGCCTCGGCGGTGACGTTCTCGGCCAGGCCCTGGGACAGGTAGAACATGTTTACCGGGATCAGGCCTTCTTTCACCTCAGCCCCCGGGCGGCGCAAGGCGGCCACGTCGATCGGGTTGATGCTGTTGATCGAGTTGCCGATGAAGGTGCTCTCGCCCCAGCTCACCACCTGCTTGCCCAGGCGCACATTGCCCGGCAGCTCGCCCAGGTTGTAGTTGTGGTAGACGAACGAGTCGAGGAACATCGCCCCGGACGACTTGGCCGCGCGCTCGCGGCCCGCGTCGTCGATGTCGTAGAACAGACGGTGCTCGTCTTTGAGCTCAAAGTCGTACCAGTACTTGCCGCGTACAAAGGCGCCGCTGTCGCCGTATTTCAGCTCCAGGTCATGCACACCCTTGAAAATCTTCGAGAAGGTCTCGCCCTTCTTGAAGTTCAGGCGGTTGTCGTCGACGGTGCGTGAAGATGAATCGCCGCGCTTGCCCAGGGAGTTGAAGTTGGAAATGAACGCAGGGTCTGGACCGCGCACCGCCCAACTGGCACCGATCGACAGGGAAGAGTCGAACGAGCCTTCGAGTTCGCCGATGGTGAAATCAATGGCCGAGGCCTGAGTACTCACACCAACGGTTACAGCTACTGCCAGCAGACTTGGCTGGAAGACTCCGCGCATTGTTGTTCTTGTCATGCGGTCTCTCCGATGAAGGATTAGGTAAAGGGTCATGCTCACCCTTGGGCCAGCCCACCCGAGGGCCGGCTTGATACCCAATCGATAATTCAGGCACCTGGCTTGCGCGGGATGAGCAGCACCTCGTGCAGCCAGCATCAGCCGGCGTTGCATTGCGCGCTGGCAAAGAACACACGAGGCAGGTCCCGATGGAATCTAAAGAGAGAGTGGGAGGTAAAAATCCCCCCAGGTCGGGTGGCGGATTGACCGCCTACCGCACTGCGTTGCAGTCGGATCACCAAGAGGCAAATTGCGGGCAGACTGAAGAAAGCGCCGGAAAGCTGGAGAGGGTGATGTCCCAGGGCGGGTACGAACTGCCAACCGGCTTATGGACAACAAGCTGCAAGCCTGTGACTGAACCAAGGTGCGTGTACGGGACATAGCCCGTGAGCAAAGGCAGCCAATAAAGGCTGCCCGTTACGTTAGCGCTAGGGTTGCTACGCGATTGTATGAAGCGACTGCTGCGGCTTTAACAACCAGGCGGCCATGGCCGGTAGTAGCAGAATCGCGCCGAGCATGTTCACCAGGAACATGAAAGCCAGCAGGATGCCCATGTCGGCCTGGAACTTCAGGGCCGAAAACGCCCAGGTTGCCACCGACAGCGTCATGGTCACAGCGGTGAACACCGAGGCTGTGCCACGCTGCTTGAGCGCCTCGACGAAGGCGTGCTCCAGGCTCATGTTGCGCTCGTGCATTTCGTGTTTGATACGCTCGAACAGGTAGATGCCATAGTCCACGCCCACGCCGACCCCCAGCGCCACTACGGGCAGGGTATTGACCTTCAGGCCAATGCCCAGGGTCGCCATCAGCGCATTGCACAGCACCGTCACCAACGCCAGCGGCACAATGATGCACAGGGTCACGCGCCAGGAGCGGAACATCCACAGGCACAGCAGCGCAACCGAGGCGAACAGGGCGCTGTTGACGACCTTGTCGGCGGCATGCACCACTTCGTTGGTCGCCGCCATCACGCCGACGTTGCCCGACGCCAGTTCGAAGGTGATGTCATCGCTGTCGTAGGCCGCCTTGAACGCCTTGATTCGTGTCATCAATTCGCTGATGGTGCCGGCCTGGTGATCCTTGGTGTAGATCGACACCGGGATGGCATTGCAGGCACTGTTCATGTACTCGGTGCCGCTGCGGGTGGCGAAGCCGATGCCCTGGGCGATCTGCGGCACCAATTCAGGCAGTACGTGCCACTTCAAGTCGGTTTCGGCATAGGCCTGGGTGATGTTATTGACGAATGCGCTCAGGCTGCGCACCGAAGCGACGCCATCATCCTGACGCAAATACACTTCGAACTCTTCCAGCGGCGCCAGTACTTCACGCTTCACACAAGGCGTTTCATCGCCCTTGGCCCTGGCGACGATCTGCAACAGATCGACACCGGTGGCGAAGTGGCTGGTGATCGTTGCCACGTCCTGGTTGTAGCGCGAGTTTTCCCGTAGCTCCGGCACTCCCGCGCCCAGGTCACCGACGTGCAAGTTCCTGGCCTGGTAGAGCGCGCCGACCAGCAGGACCGCCGCGATCAACAAGGCGACAAGGCTGCCTCGACGGGTTGCCAGTTTACCCAGGCGCTCCCACAGCTCGCTCCCCAGGGTTTCCTTGCCACGCAGTTTTTGCGCATCAGCCGCCGGCAGGCGCATGAACGACAACAGAATCGGTAACAGCATTTTATTGGTGATGATCATCACCGAGACGCCAAGGGTGGCGGTGATCGCCAACTCACGGACCATCTCGATGTCCACCAGGGCGATCACCACGAAGCCCAGGGCATTGGCGAGCAGTGCCACGGCACCGGGGATGAACAGTTTCTGGAAGCAGTTGCGTGAAGCCGTTACGCCATCGGCGCCGGCCAGGGTTTCCAGCTTCCAGGCGTTGGTCATCTGTACGGCGTGGGACACACCGATGGAGAAGATCAGGAAAGGCACCAGAATCGACATGGGGTCCAGGCCCAGGCCCACCAGCGGCAGGATGCCGAGCAGCCAGACCACCGGAACCACCGCGCATATCAGCGCCCAGCCAGTCAGCATCATCGAGCCGCAATACCAGAACAGCAGCACGGCGGTGATCACAAAGGCAACCACGAAGAACAACAGCACACCCGAAGCACCTTCGGCGATGTCACCGATGGATTTGGCAAAGCCAATGATGTGAATACTGATGTCGCTCGACTGGTTGTCCTGGCGGAGCTTTTCCAGTTGCGCTGCGACCTGCTGCAGGTCCAGTCGCTCCCCCGTTGTCGGATCGGTTTCCTGCAAGGTGGCGACAACCATGGCCGACGACAAGTCGTTGGAGACGATTCGCCCGATCCAGTCGGACTTGAGCGTGCGTTCACGTACTTGCGCCAGTTGCTCTGGACGCCCGGCGTAATCGGACGCCACCAGGTTACCCCCGGTGAAGCCCTCCTCCACCACTTCGGTGTAGCGCACGTTCGAGGTAAACAACGATGTGACCGAACTGCGCTCCACACCATTGAGGAAGAACACTTCGTCGGAGACCTTGCGCAACACGGCCATGGATTCTGGCGTAAAAATCTCGCCTTTGCTGTTCTTCACCGCGACCAGGATCTTGTTGGCTCCGCCGAAGTCTTTCTGATATTTGAGGAAGGTGCCCATGTACTCATGGTGCAGCGGGATCATCTTCAAGAAGCCGGCTTCGACTTTGAGATTGGATGCGCTGTAACCCAGGCCCAGGGTCAACAGGATAAAGAGTGCCAGCAGCGGCTTGCGCTGATGGAAAATCCAATAGGAAACCTTGCCCACCAGACCACGGGAAAAGTCCTTGCGATGGAGATGTTCGACATCGTTCATGATTTCATGCTGGGTCATAACTTCACGCTCTCCTGCAGCGATACGAGCGAGGTCAATGACTTGATGCCCTGATCCCCTACGGCCAGTGTCTGGCCATCTGTCAGTTGTACGCCTTGTGCAAGGCTGGCTTTGCTCGAGCCGTTCAAGGGCTGGAAGCTCAGCCCATCGTCGTCGCTGGCAAGCACCAGCCCGCCGTTACCCAGCGCCAGAATGCGGCCGGAATCAAGTTGCAAGCCGCCGTTGATGCCCAGGGTGGTAGCGGTTTCAACCTTGCTCCAGCTCTGCCCGCTGTCTGCCGAGCGCCAAACATTGCCGCGCATGCCGTACGCCAGCAACGTGCCGGCACGGGTTTGCAGGGCGCCGAAAAAACTGCCCTCGTAGGGGCTGTCCATGGCTTCCCAGGTTTGCCCCTGATCCAGCGAATGGGCCAGGGTACCGCTCTCACCCACGAGCAGCAGCTGCCCCTGGACCTTGAGGATCTGGGCAATGTGCCGATCGAAATCGTCACCCAGGATGGTCCGCCGCTCCCAGCTCGCGCCGCCATCGCTGGACGCCAGGACCAGCCCGAAAGCGCCCCACGCCAGCATGTGCTGGTCACCGATCGAGGCCACACCCAGCAATGACTCGCCACCGGTGTCTGCCTCCACCGCCTGCCAATTCAACCCACCGTCATTGGTGTGCAGCAGCGCGCCGCCATGCCCCACCGCCGCGCCTTCCCGGGCATTGGCAAAGGCCAGTGCGGTCAGCGTGCGGGTAACGGGCGTGCGCAGGCTGTGCCATTGCTGGCCCTGGTCGTCGGAGTACAGCACCACGCCCCGCTCGCCCACAGCCACCAGACGCTCGCCGGCCTTTTCCAGGTCAAGCAGAAACGCCTTGTCGGCAGCGATGGGATAGTCGAGGACGGGAGGCTGGGCAAAGGCCGCGGGTAACGCGGCGATCGCCCATAGCGCTAGCGCCAGTGAAGGCAGGCGATGAGAAAACATAAGCAGGTATCCACCGTAGGGAAAATCGAAGTGACCCACGCGGTGCCAAGCACCACGCGGGTTCAGGACTCAACGCCCCAGACGACGCAGTGCATCGGCCTGGAAGTCAACGAAACGACCCTTGGCACCGAACTTCCAGGGGGATTTCTCCTGGTTGGACAAGCCGGCCATGTAGTAGCTGCCGTTGCTCAGGTCATGCCAGATGTTGGCCGCATACCAAGGCACCTGGGCATCGTAATACTGGATCAGTGGATGCACGCCGACACGCCAGAGCGCTCCACGGGTGTCATAGGCATCGGTGGCCAGAACGGACCAGGAGTCCTCGTCCAGGTAGAAGGAACGCTTGCCGTAGACGTGCTTGGCATCCGCTCGCAAGGTGGCCTCCACAACCCAGACGCGGTGCAGCTCGTAACGCATCAGGTCGGTTTTGGGGGTACCCGGGGTCAGGATGTCCTTGTACGGGATCTGCTTGTCGCCCAGTTTGTAGTCGTTGTAGGGAACGTACATTTCCTTCTTGCCGACCAGTTTCCAGTCAAAGCGATCCGGTGCGCCGTTGAAAGCGTCGAAGTCGTCGGTGACGCGCAGGCCTTCAGTGCCATCGTTGACGTTGTCGTATGCCAGGTCCGGTGCACGACGTACGCGACGCTGGCCAACGTTGTAGATCCAGGCCGAACGCACTTCCTTGACCTGGTCGATCGGCTCTTGCACCAGCTGGATAGTGCCGGCCAGGGTGGCGGGCGACAGGAAACGGGCGGTGTAGTTGAGCAGGCGGTTAGGCGACTGCTGGTCCATGTTGCTGTCGAAGACGCGATTCTCGAGCACCTTCACATCGTAGAAATCACCACTGGGCCGGACCGGGAACGAGCTGTAGGTACGTTCCAGGCCACCGCCAAGGTAGCGCACGGTGTGGTTCCAGATCGCTTCCAGGCCACTCTTGGGAATCGGGAATGGCGTGGTCGTGCCGTTGAGGTTGACCAGCCCGAAGCCATTGAGCTCGGCATTGACCGCCTCGGCCTTGACCTTGGCCGCGATTTCTGCCGGCACGGTAGCGGTGCGATGGGTCGGGTAAACCGGCATCTGATAATTCGGGTACTTGGCGAACAGCGCCTGCATGCCCGGCGTGACCTTGTCCTTGTACTGGGCAAGGTTCTGCGCAGTAATGGTGAACAGCGGCTTTTCCGAGGCGAATGGGTCGGTGTAGCCCTTGGTTGCCGCCCAACCGGCCGGCGGTTGCGCAAGGCCACCGGTATACGCCGGAATACTGCCGTCGGCGTTGCCTTTCATCTCACCGCCCAATGGCGTGAGGTCGGCCCCCAACCGTGCGGCTTGCTCGGCAGTGATTTTGGCCGTGGCCGCGCCACTGAAGCTGAACATGATTGCACTGGCAAGGGCGGACAGAAGAACGCCCCGGGTCGATATTTTCATCTCTAAGTACCTTTTATTCTTGTTAGAAGCTGTAGCTGTAACTGGCCGCGAAAAAGTCGTGGTCGCGCAGCGGGTCGTATTGCGCACTGTTGTCGAAGGTGACGTAGCTCATCTCGACCTTGTGTTGCTTGTTGTAGTCAAAGGTCACACCCACACTTTCGGTCAGGCGGCCTTCGTTGAATTGCCCGTCCATGGAGACACCCTCCACATCCTGGCCCAGGTAGAGGAACGGAGAAGCGGTCACCGAAGTGCCGAGGAAGTTGGAGTAGTCCAGTTGCCCGCGCAGGCGATAGCCCCAGGAGAAGTCGGTGACATAGCCATCATTCTTCTCACCATCGGGCTGGGTGTTGCCCAGTGCGCCCAGGGCGCCGGTGCTTGGGGCTTCGCCGAAGCCGAACACGAAGGCCCGGCCATAACGCTCGTTATCCTTGAAGTCCGGTACGTTGTTCCATTGGAAACCGACTTCACCGACGATCGTCAGATTTTGTGCACCCAACACGTTGGGGAGCAGATTCACCGCGTTGAATTGCAACTGGGTCTTTTCGAAGCGATTCCAGCCTTCTGTCTTCGCCACGCGCTGGCCGAGCACCGGTTGTTGCAAGTCGGCCAACGGGCCGAGGCCGGCAAATGCGCCGTTGAGCAGATCGGCACCGTTAAGTTGCACTGGCTGGTTCGGCGAGTGGCTCAGTTCACCGGCCAGCGACCAACCCTTGACCGTGGTGGTAAAGCTCACGCCGTACAGGCGGATATCTTCGGGGTATTCCCAACTCGGGCCAATGCCGCCGGTTGCGCCGCCGGCCGGTGCATTGGGAAAGGCATCCGGTACGCGCGGCGCTTCGTTGCGAATCGCCAGGTACGGCGTGCGCGAGTGGTAGTTCATGTAATAAACACCCAGCTCGCCGTCCAGTGCATCAACCGGGATGCGGAACGCCAGGCCCCATTGCCCACTGTCTTTGGGGTCCTTGCCCTTGTTCAACGGCAGGTAGGCACCGGCATTGATCGCCTGCGCCGAAGTCAGCGTGGCCGGGTTGCCCAGGGTGATGCCGATATCGCAGCTACCGGGATCGCCTGCGATCGCCGTTTCGGTCACCGACCAATAATGGCCGCAACCTTCCACAGCCGTGTTCTCGTACTTGAGCTGGTAGAAGCCTTCCATGGAAATGCCCGCCGGCAGCCCCAGGTTGAAATAACCCATCCAGACTGGAATCAATGCTTCTTTAAGCTCGGTGCCGGGACGTCGCAGGGCCGGTACGTCGAGCGGGTTGATCTGGTTCAGGCCCTGGATGTACAGGCTCTCGCCCCAGTTCACTACTTGGCGGCCCAGACGCACTTGCAAGGGGGATTGATCGATGTAGAACGTGTCGTAGACATAGGCATCGAGCAGGTACACGCCCTTGTACTTCTGCAGGTCTTCGTAGCCGCGGTCAGACAGTGGCGAGTTCTTCTTGTAGCCGTTGGAGATGCTGCCCAGGTTGACGTCTTCATCTTCCAGGGCCTCATCGTACCAACCCTTGACTCGCACCAGGCCGCCCAGGTCGCCATTGCGCAATGACACATCGGTCACGAATTTGCCGATGGTGGAGAATCGGTCGCCCTTGTCATAGTTCAGGTTGCCGGCGTCGATGCGATTGGAAATACCGCCCTGATTACCGACAGAGCGTCCGTTGGCACCGGAATACAGCTTGTTGTCCGCCTCTTCGGCACGCCACTGCGAACCCGCTGTCAGCGTGGTATTCCACTCCCCTTGCCAATCATCACCGACATCGAAAGTAATGGCTTGCGCACTACCAGCGGCAGACAGCGCGATGGCAACGGCCAACGGTTGCAAACGGGAAAGACGCTTATTGTTGTTGTGTGACATCGCTGACCTCTATGGGAATCGCCCTTTTGCCAGCCATGTGTGGAGCAACCCACGGAACGTCGGCAGAGCTTTATTGTTGTGTTGATTATGCGAAGTAGGAAAAGAAGAACTTGATATTTCACGACATAAATTTGGCTTTACGCGCAGCGGCCGGAAGGTTTGCCCCGCCGGCGCTGCACCGCAAAAAGCGCCGGATCAAGCGAAGGTGATCATCACCTTTGCGTGCTCATCGGGTTTGCTCAGGGCCGAAAATGCATCGGCCACACCGTCTAGCCCGATCGTGGCGGTGATCAGCTGCGAGCCATCGAGTTTCTCGTCGGCCAGGTCGCGCAAGGTCTGGCTGAACTCCTCGGCGCTGTAGCCGTAGGCGAAACTCAGGTTCATCTCCTTGGCGAAACCGATGATCGGTTCGATCCTGTCCGACTCCATGCACACACCCACCACGATCAGGCGACTGCGCGGCGGTGCGCTCTGCAATACCTGCTGAATCATCCCCGGAATGCCCACGCACTCGAACACCACGCAAGGCCTTGGCTGCTCGCCGATGCCGTACATGGCCGCCGAGCCCTTGATGTCGTAGCCGGCCGGAGCCGCCACCTCGATCCAGGATTGATACGGGGATTGCTCGGCCGGGTTGACCACCACATCGGCTCCCATTTTTTCTGCCAGAGCGCGACGCTTGGGCGAAAAATCGGAGGCGAC
This sequence comes from uncultured Pseudomonas sp., assembly GCA_964453495.1. GTDB lineage: Bacteria > Pseudomonadota > Gammaproteobacteria > Pseudomonadales > Pseudomonadaceae > Aquipseudomonas. The sequence continues at coordinate 30,466 of CAYVPI010000004.1, forward strand.
CACAGGGCCGATGCCACGCGACTTGAGCACGGCGATCATGGCCAGGCCGATGGGGCCGCAACCAATCACGATCGGTACCTCATCGCCGCCAAGCCCTGCGCGATTGACGGCGTGGACTGCCACCGACATCGGCTCGGTCAAGGCCGCCAGTTCCGCAGGCAGATCGCCCGGTACCGGGACCAGCAAGCCTTCGGACAGCACCATCTGCTCGCCGTAGCCACCTGGGTAACCGTTGGAAAAGCCCACGTGTTCAAAGCCGCGCTGATTGAAGATGAACGGCATGGAGCAGACGCGTGTACCGACCTTGAGCTTCTTGTCGCTGCCAGGGCCGTGGTCGAGGATTTCGCCACAGAATTCGTGACCGAACACCACATCCTGTTGGGTGTCGAAATCGACCGGAATGCCGCCGCGCCTGAAGTTGCTGAGCACATGCTCGCAATGGTGGAACATGTGCAAGTCCGAACCGCAAATGCCGCAGGCCAGGGTCTTGACCAACACTTCTCCGGCAGCCGGAGTCGGTGCCTGGAGGGTGTCGATCAGCAGTTGTTTGTCACGCATCACTACCGCTTTCATGAAAGCTCTCTCTTGTGGTTATTTGGGTGGAATCGCAGGCCAGGTCATTGGGCAGGCTTGGCCAGGCCCAGGTCCTTGGATGGATACTTCTGGAAGGTGGCCAGGTGGCGCGTCGCCTGACCGAGGATGCGTGGCAGACCCCACTCGAAATTGCGGTGGCCTGTGCTGATCTGTTCTTTGGGATCGACGTACAGGTTGTAGACCCAGGGCGACATGCCGGTGCTGGTCACCAGTGACTCATCAAGGCTGCCGCCAGTGTTCTTCACGTCGAAAATCTTGAAGTGGACCTTGAACTCTTCCCAGCGCATGGCCATGAACTGCCGTTCGACATACATGAACACTGCATCGCGATTGGACTGGCCGGCATCGGCGAGCAGGAAGGAGGTCTGGTCGACGCCGTCGATGTAGCGGTCGGCAGGAATCTTGTCGGCAATGCCCGCTACCGACAAGCTGGTGTTGAACAGGTCCATCAAGTCGAACAGGCCATCGTTTTCCTTGCCCGCAGGTACCATGCCCGGCCAGTAGGCAATACCCGGAACGCGCACGCCACCTTCCCAGGTGGTGCCCTTGCCGCCACGGAACGGGGTGTAGCCACCGTCGGGCAGCAGGTCCGTGGACGGGCCGTTGTCGGAGGTGAAGAACACCAGTGTGTTGTCCAGCTGGCCGGTATCCTTGAGCGTCTGCATCAGGCGCCCGACGATATCGTCGACTTCGACCACGGCGTCCTTGTAAGGGAAGCCCGCCGGGCTCTTGCCCGCGTAACCCTTGGCCGGATAGTTGTCGTTGTGCACCCGCGAGAAAGCATGCACCAGGTAGAACGGTTTGTTGGCCTTGGCCGAGCGACGGATGAAATCGTCCGAGAAGCTGGCGAACTTCTGGTCGATTTCGGCCAGGGTCTCGATCGAGTCGATGGGTTCGGCGACTTTAGCCAACTCGCCGCGCTTGCCGCTGGTGATGGCCGAGCGACTGACCTGCTTTAAGGCGGCCATGCGCTCGGGGCGCAGCACCAGGTTGGGCACCATGCGCGGGTTGAGGGCCTGAGAGAATTCACTGGCAACGCTGAGGATGCCGTAGTACTCGTCATAACCCACTTGCTGGGGCTGGAAGCCATCGGGCTCGCCCAGGTGCCACTTGCCCGAAAGCGCCGTGGTGTAACCCGCTTCGGAGAGCAATCGGGCCGCGGTCTTCTCCGAAGCCCACGGATTGACCTTGGGGCTCTCCCCCGTGAGGATCGGCCGGGTCAATCCGGTACGTACCGGCAAGCGCCCGGTCATCATTGCCGAACGTGTCGGGGTGCAGGTCGGCTGGGCGTAGCTTGAGGTCAGTTTCAGGCCGCCTTGGGCCAGGCCGTCGATGTGTGGGGTCGGCGCACCGATGCTGGTACCGCCCCCGTAGGCGCCGACATCGCCCCACCCCAGGTCATCGACCAGCAGGATGAGAATGTTCGGCTTGCGCCCCGTGCGCTTTTCCAAAGCAGCCAGCTTTTCCATCACCGCTTTCTGTTGCTCGGGATGGGCCACTGTCGGTTGCAAGTTCTCGGCAACGACTTGCGACTTGATGAAGGGATCACCGGCCGCCGAAACGGACGCAGGTAATGCGTAAGCCAAAGTCAATGCCATGGCCAGGGCAGACAAAGAGAGTCTTTTCATTATTGTTCTCTGTGCTGAAAAAATCGGCCGAGCCTTCGGCCGTCAAATGCTTGTGATCAGCCGATCTGGCCGCCTTCGCGCAACCAGGCTTCGGAGCGGCGCAGCCCCTCCTCCAGGTCGACCTTGGGTTGGTATCCGAGCATGCGTTGGGCCTTGGCGATGGAAACGCCGCCTTTGCGGGCGAACATGTACATGGTGTCCGGGGTGACTTCGCCCTTGTTCTTGAACAAGCGATTCACGCCCCAGATCAAGCGGGTAAGCGCCACCGCCAGGCACAAGGGCAAGGTATGCGGCGAGCCGCTGCGACCTGCCCAGCGCCAGTGATTGGAGAAGAACGCCTTGCAGGTGGTGGGGCTGCTGCTACTGATATGGAAGATGTGACCGACGGCCTGGGGAAGTCCTGCGGCCAGCATCACGCCGTCGAGCAGATCGTCGACGAAGACCGGTGTGAAGATCCCCTTGCCGCCGTTGGGCAGGATCAATGCGCCGGCCTTGGCCATTTTCATGGGCTCGCTGAGCCAGACGCGTGAGCCCGGGCCATACACGTCGCCCGGCCGCACGATGGTGCAATCGATCTCCCCCGCCGCATGGGCGGCCAGCACCACATGCTCGCTGGCCCCCTTGGCCACACCGTAGCGATACTGGTTGCCGATCACCACGTCGTGTTGCTCGTCGGCCTCGCCCTGATAGTTCCAACCCAGTGCGGCAATTGAGGAAAAGTGCACGAAGCGCTTGGCTCCCCCCGCGACGGCTACGTTCAGGCAATTGCGTACACCCTCCACCGACACGTCACGGTAAAGCTTCCAGGGCGCGGCAAGCGAAACCACAGCGGCCGTGCTGATGAACAACTCGCAGCCTTGGGCATGTCGGGCCCATTCGTGCGGTTGAGTGAGGTCACCTGCCACCACGTTGTTGGCCGGGTCGGCCAACAGATCCATGCCGCGCACATCGGCGCCGAGCGCCTTGTAGCGTGCGACCAGGGCGCGGCCGATAAAGCCGCTGGCGCCGGTGATAAAAACCGAGCGCGGAACGTCGGGGGTTTGTCCTGCGCTGCCGGAGGGCATTGTCATTTTTGTTGTTCTCCTGTTCATGGGCTATCGGATCGCGACCGGCGCCACAACCACATGCTGCAACAGGAGCGGCATGGAAATTTGACATTTCACGCATGCAATTATTCAATAGGCGACAAAGCAGCAGGCAGTGGCATTGCCCCGTCGACTGTTGTGCCCATAACAAAAACAAAGAAAATAGTGCCCATGATCGATTTCGTGCGTGCCGCGGCGTTGGCCAACTTCTCTGAATTTGCCGCGAAGCAGGGCTTGCAGCCCGAAAAAATGCTCCAACGCGCCGGCTTGCCGCGCGACCTCGAACAGCTTCCGGACAGCCTGATTTCCTACAGCAAACTGCTGGATTTGATGGTGCTGTGCGAGCTGGAAACCGGGAACCGGCTTTTCGCCCTGCAATATGGCGTGGCCCAGGGAGTCAACGTGTTCGGCCCCCTGCTCTACCTGTTGAACAACGCCAGGGATGTCCGTGAGGCGCTGTCGGAGTTGACCGCGTACTACCACATCCATTCAGGTGCTGCCAAAGTCGCTGTCGACGAGCAAGGCAAGCACGCGATCCTTTCCTACACCATCACTGACACCTCGATCGCGAGCTATCGCCAGGGTTCGGAACTGGCATTGGGAGTCGGCATGCAGTTGATGCGTACACTGCTCGGCAAACGCTGGCAGCCCCAGTCGCTTCTGATCCGGCACACGCCGGTCGCCGAACCTGCGCACTATCGTCGCGTCATCGGCATGGCTCCAAGCTTCAACACAACTTATAACGGCTATATGTTCGATACCGGCTTGCTCGATATCCCGCTGGAATCGGCCGACCCGGCCCTGCACCGTCTCATACGGCAGCACCTCGATCATCAGGCCCAGATGTCCGCCCAGGAACTGCCGGCGCTGGTCCAGCAATTGATACGAAACTTCATGCCCGACGGCCATGCGACCATCGAGTACATCGCCAGCTTCATGAAGATCAGTACACGCAAGTTGCAGCGCCAGCTGGAACTCGAAGGCGTCAGCTTTCAGGAACTGCTGTCCGAAACCCGGCAAGCGATGGCCTGCCACTATCTGCAGGACTCGACGATCAAGATTTCGCAATTGGCCGATCTGCTCGGCTACGGCGATCAAAGCGCATTCACCCGGGCATTCCAGCGCTGGTACGGGCTAAGCCCCCGGGAGTGGCGCAAGCAGTTGGGCGACAAGCCAGGCAACCCCCAGCAACGGCGCAAGCCATCCAGTAGCTGACGCGAATTACCCAGCATTGACTGGGTAATGATGAACAATGGGGACAGGGGACGTTGCCACCCCAGAGGATCGGGGGTGGCAAGCAGGGGCATCAGCGACGAGTGGTGTAGTCGGCAGCACCTGGAGTGATGTACTTCGCAGGCTCCAGGCCGCGCTCGCGGATCAAGTCGTCAATCATGCGCATGATATCGCTGGCATCCATCAAGCCGAGGTAATTGCCTTCGCTGTCGAAGTTGACGTTTGCGCCATAGACCACCATGACGCTGTCCGTGGCCTCGGTGTTGCTCGCCGGTACAGCGAACTGGTGAACAGAACCGCCCGGCTCATACAGGTAGCTGCCGGCAGTCTGTGGCTGGTCTGGGTATTCCACGTAACTCCACTTGCCGGCCAAGGTGAAGAAATGGACCGGGCCGGTATGGTAGTGCTTGGGCAGCACCACGCCAGGCGCAAAGAGGACTCGCAATACCCAGATGCCGACTTGGGGGTCGAGGAACAGCGGCTGTACGTCGACGCCCGGCACCCCCGGCAATGCGTCCTTGTAGATCGGCAGCTCGTTGAAGTTGAGGGTCAGCAAATCTTTGTGATCGTAAGTCTGGGCAGGGATAGCCATCTTATTGTTCTCCAGGTTTTAGGGTGTGGGGTCACGGTGGAATCAGCTTGCATACTGCGCCAGACGGGCTCGCTATTTTTGATAATTGACGACACCAATAGTGCAGAACACGTCAAGCTAACAAAAAAACCGGAACCCGCTGCAGGCTTGAGCATTCATGTATCGGTGGAAGGGCTGTCGGCTTGGCGAAAGATCAGGGCCACGCACTCGGCACTCAGTGCAGGCTCCAACTCGCCCTCCACTTCAAGCTGGGCCAACAGCGTCAGGAGTTTGCGCCCTTCCCCCTTATCCGCGACCGCATGCACGCTCACGCAGGCCCGCACGCGCTTGCCGGCACGCACTGGACCGCGGAAGCGCACGTTGTTCACACCGGCATTGACCAGGTGCCTCACGCCGGCTGGCATCACGCCCATTTGCATCATCAGCCCACCGAGCAGTGACAGGTTGAGGAAACCGTGCGCTATGGTCGTGCCAAACGGGCTTTCGTTTCGGCAACGCTCCTGGTCTACGTGTATCCATTGGTGGTCGCCCGTACATTCGGCAAAGGTATCGATCCTGGCTTGCCCCATCGTCTCCCAATCGGAAGTACCCAGTGCCTTGCCCACGAACTGTTCTGCGGTGTCGTAGTGGTATTTCATGATTATCAGGTGCTCCGGTGGCCTATCAGGCGGTCTGGCGTTCAGGGCTGGCGTTTTCCCAGACAACCTGACGATTTTCTTTGGACCACTGCTCGATCAGCGGCTCGTAGCGCTTCTCGATGGCATGGCGTTTGATCTTCATGGTGGGGGTCAACAAACCGTTGGCGACGGTCCACTGCTCATGGACGACCACCAGGAAATCGAGTCGCTCATGGGGATCGAGCGTGGCATTGACATGGCTCATCAAGGCCTGGAGTTCGCTTTCCAGTTCTTCTCGGCTGGCCTGCTCGCCCATGCCCCGCTGGGCCTGGGCATCGAGCATGATCAAGCCGACGGGTTGCGGCCGTCCGCTGCCGGTGACGCACACCGCCTCCACTTTCGGATGGTTGATCAGCCTGTTTTCAATCGGGACCGGCGCCACATACTTGCCCTTGCCCGTCTTGAACAGCTCCTTGAGCCTGCCGGTGATACTCAGGCGGCCTTGTTCGTCAATCTCGCCCCGGTCACCTGTTCGGAACCAGCCGTCATCGGTAAAGGCTTCGCGAGTTTTCGCAGGTTCTTTGTAATAGCCCTGCATGCCGGTCGGAGTCTTGAGTTGAATCTCACCGTTTTCAGCGATGCGATGCTGGACACCGAGCTGCACCTGGCCAACCGAGCCCACCTGACAATTTCCTGGCTGGGAGATGTGCGAATAAGAGAAGTTCTCGGACATGCCATAGCCCTCCAACAGTTCAAGCCCCAGGTCGCGATACCAGCGCAGCACTGTGGGCGGCAAAGGCGCCGAACCGGTGATGGCAATGCGCACCTCATCCAGCCCCAACTGCGCGAGGACTTCCTTGCGTGTCGCCTCTGCGGTGTGGGGATCGGCCAACAAGGCTGCCAGTTTTTCCTGGGAGTATTTGTGCAATACGCCGAGCTGGAATTTGACCCAGAGCCGCGGGACAGAATGGAAAAGGGTCGGACGTGCGCGCCTGATGTCGGCGGAAAAAGTGGCCAGCGAATCATTGAAGAACAGCTGGTAGCCATACTGCAGGGAGCCGGTCATGGTCACTGCGCGCTCAAAGACATGGGCCAGCGGCAAATAGGACAACATGCGATCTTGCGAGCTGATTGTGGCAACAGTGCCGAGAAAGTGTTTGCCCGCCGTCCCGATGGCCGTGAACGGGATCATGACGCCCTTGGGCGTGCCCGTGCTGCCGGACGTGTAGACCAGCGTGGCCAGTTCATTTGCGTGGCGCTCTGTCTGTTGATTGCATGGCGACGTGGTTGCGATCAGTTGGTCCCAGGCCCGAACGCCTTCGTGCCCAGCGGGTGCAGGCACGCCGGGAAGCGTGATGATCGGTAGCCCGTTCGGGATACCGGCGCTCATCTCGGCCGAGTCTTCGAGGCGCCCGAGGAACAGCACACTGGCCTCGCTGTGGTCGAGGATATAGCGCAAGGTGTCTGCGTTGAGCGATGGATAGATCGGCACACTCACATGGCCAGCCATCCAAATGGCCAGGTCGGCCATGATCCAGTGTGCGCAGTTCTTCGAAAGCAGGGCGACGCGGCTGCCTTGCGCAAGATTCAGCGCCTGCAGGTGTGCGGCCATGCGTCGAACCTGGTCGCCTACCTGTGCCCAGGTGAAGTGGGAGACGCTTTCACCGTGCGGCTGGACCAGGTAGACGGTATCGGGTTGCTCACGCTCCCAACGGTACAGTCCATCCAGTGGCGTCCACTGGGTCGTGAGTTGCGTGTCGTCCGATGCTTGGAAGCTGGTCAGCGCTGAAATCGAGCCTTCGTCGGGACGGGGTGCGAACAAGTGGTCGTCCGCTGTCATGGGCAATCGTGTTGTCATTGTTATAAGTTCCAGTGGTTCTATTGAAGCGTGGTCCCGAGGGGCGCCGTGAGATTATTGAAAAGGCCGGCAAAAGACTTGACAATTCACGAGTGAAAATTTGACCATTCACGAATGATCAAGCGCACCTTTCAGGCGCTGACAGCGAAGAGCGCATGAACTTTTTCGTCCGTAGTGGGGCATTGTTGGGCTTTGGCGAACTGGTCCGGGAGCTGGGCCAGGACCCGGTACGTCTATTACGCGAGGCCGGGTTGAGTCGCGCGGTGATGCAGTCCCCTGACCTCTACATTCCCTATGTGGCGCTGGCCAACGTATTGGAACTGGCCGCCTTGCGCTGTCATGCGCCGGATTTCGGCGTCCGGTTGGGGAGTCGCCAAGGCCTGGAGGTCATTGGTGCGCTGGGGTCGTGCCTGTGCCTGCAGACGGTGGTCGGTGAGGCCATGCAGTTGCTGCAACGCAACATCGACTTCCACGCTCGGGGCCTCAACGTAGAGCTCAGCACCCGCGAGACGAGGTTTGACATTCACTTTGGCTTCGCCTTTGCCGATGAAACCGATTGCGAGCAACTCAGCGCCCTGACCATGGCCCAGTTCGTGCGCAGCATCGCGCAGTTGCACAAGGTCGCGCTGCCACCGGTCGAAACCAGGCTGCACATCCAGCCGAGCTCCCCCTCTGAGGCCTACGATCAGGCCTTTGGGGAGGCAGCCCTGTATGGTCAGTGGGAAAATCGCCTGAGCTACCCCGTCGCGCTGCTGGAGCAACCTGTCGCGGTCGAGCACAACCGGCGCAGTCACCTCACGATGCAATGGCGCAGCGGGTGGCAGCGCTATGCACCTGTCAGCCTGGTCCGGCAGGTGGAAAGGGCTATTGATGCCTTGCTGCCAACGGGCGAATGCAACCTCTCCATGGTGGCCAGGCTGGTCGAGACACATCCGCGCATCCTCCAGCAGCGCCTGAAGGCACAGGACAGCAGCTTTGCTGCGATTCTTCAGTCGACGCGCCTGAGGCTGGCGCAGTACCACTTGGCCAACAGCAATATCGATCTGACCACCCTGGCCATGAGCCTGGGCTTCGGCGACCTCACGGCTTTCAGCCGCGCCTTCAAGCAATGGACCGACATGTCGCCAAGCAGATGGCGCCAGCAGGCTGATCGCAACCCGAAGCACGGTTGATTTTCAGCCCGGCTGCAGATGATCGCTCCGCCCGGCCGACCTTGCATAGGTATAGGGGGTATGCCTATCATACGCAACATATAGGTAGGGGGGGTATCCAATGGGTCATATCGCAGCAAACAAAGACGATCTTCTCAAACGCGTAAAACGTATCGCCGGACAAATCCAGGCCGTTGAACGCGCATTGGAATCGGATCTTGATTGCGCCAAAACACTGCACCTTGTTGCCGCCACTCGCGGAGCCATCAACGGCTTGATGGAGGAAATCATCGAGGACCACGCGCGCGAGCATGTCGCGAACCCTGCGCTCAGCGAAGCAGAGCGTAACAAGGGCGTCGAAGAGCTTCTTGAAGCCATTCGCCGTTACTCCAAGTGAACGCATCCAGGTAAACACTCATGCGCAGCACCCACATCAACTACACCCACGACCACGTGTTCCTGGGCTCAGCGCACGAGGAAAATGCCAGGCGTACGCTTTGGGTTGTGGCACTGACCGTTGTGATGATGGTTGGCGAGATCACCGCCGGATACATCACCGGCTCGATGGCGCTGCTGGCCGATGGCTTTCACATGGCAACCCATGCCGGCGCATTGGGCATCGCGGCGGCCGCTTACGGATACGCAAAACGCCACGCGTCCAGCGAGCGTTACAGTTTCGGTACCGGAAAGGTCGGAGACTTGGGTGGGTTCGCCTCGGCGCTGATTCTCGGCATGGTCTCCTTGGGAATTGGCGTTGAGTCTGTCATACGCCTCTTGCAGCCAACGGAAGTTCAGTTCGGCACCGCTACACTCATCGCGATTGCCGGATTGATCGTCAACATTGTCAGTGCCCTGCTGCTGAGCCACGGGCACGGTCATGATCATGGCCATGCCCCGCACGGCAACGACAACAACTTGAAATCGGCCTACGTCCACGTCATCGCGGACGCGCTGACATCTGTTCTGGCCATTGCTGCACTGCTCGCCGGCCGGTATCTCGGTTGGGTGTGGCTGGACCCGGTCATGGGCATCGTCGGCGCCATCGTGATTGCGCGTTGGGCCTGGACCTTGATGGGGGTCACCGCAGGTGTACTGCTGGATCAGACAGATGTACACGTTGCCGAGGAAATCCGCGAGCTGGTTGAAAAACCGGGGGATGCGACCATCACTGACTTGCATGTCTGGAGAGTTGGACCACAAGCCCATGCGGCCATCGTTAGTGTCCTGGGTGAGACCACTGCAAACGCGGACAGCATTCGTGAGCGTCTCAAACATGTTCACGAAGTCAGCCATCTGACGGTCGAATTCCGACCGGTCTGATTCAGCACCGACCTTTCATTGTCACCAAAGGAACCTGCAATGCCCTCTAGTAAACGTGAGCTGGTGCGGATCGAACGCCGGTTGATTACCGCGCTCACCGAGGCGTGCGAAACAGCAAAAGGTGAAATCAAAGGTTTTAGCTGGCTCACCCACACCGCTAACCTCAACGCTCTGGCCGAAACCCTGAAGGTCACCTGGGTATTCGAAACGCTAGCGGACCAAAGGCTCGCCCAGGCTAATTCGAGGGCGCGTATCTATGACCTGACCACCATCGCGTTTAACGAGGCAAATATCGACCTGAAGGTATCAGAGCGCTCTGTGCGCTTGGATTCCGAGCAAGAATGCCAGCGCGCTCACGGTGGCGATTGGCAAAAGCGTCTGGCTCAATCACACGCGGCCAAGGGCGACTGACCATGGCTAAAGAAATTGAAAATCCCTGCATCTCGGTTTGCCAATTGAGTGGGGATCTGTGTGTGAGTTGCGGGAGAAGCAAGGAAGACATCAGAAAGTGGAAACGCATGAAGCGGCCTGAAAAAATGGCCGCCGTGCAGAGGGCGAATGTTCGCTTGAAAGGATTGAAGAAAGCACACGGATAGTTAACCCCTCTGGATGACTGCCTTAGGTCGGTTTCAGCCGGTCGTGGCAGGCAGCTAACGGCCGATTCTGTTGAAAAAGTCGGCCATGGTTTCCTCGGCAGAAAAGTACGCGACTGAGATTGAAATCTTTTACTTTGGGCAGAGGTTTCCGAGCTCAGATTTCACGTAGCAGCGTGTAAAAAAGGCGTTTTCACCGATCAATACTAGGGCTGTCTGGACAAACCGACTTTTTCAACAGAATCGGCCAGAAGCCGACCTCCGCGAAATTGAATGCCGCAAACAGTGTTTGATGCTGCGATGATGTCTGGGGGGCAGCTAGTTCCCATTTGCGCCTTACTCCAGCATGATCAAGAATGGAGTACTGCAAATACTCGGCCTATAGGGGGTCCCTAAATTGATCGAATTCATTCCTGACTCTCTGCGGCTGTCACAAATCTTTTCACAAGCAACAGCCCCTACGTTTTTCCTCGGTGCAATAGCTGCGTTCGTTTCACTAATGACTTCGAGGTTGTCAGCTGTCATCGAGCGTACACGGGTACTGAATGCGATTCCCGAAGACGACCAGAGCCGTGCGCACCTCAGGGCCGATCTGGAGCGATTGAGGCGGCGGGCTCACTTATTGAACGATGGCATTCTGTCTTCTTTACGCGGCGGACTTTGTGCCACCCTGCTTCTCGCTATCATCTTTGTAACTGAGTTCATGGGCTTCAAGTACGCCTATGGTGCCGGCCTTCTTTTTGTAGTTGCCACATTCTTCCTCGGTGTTGGTCTGTTTCGCTTCGCCCAGGAAGCGAGAATCAGTGTCAGTGAGGCGGATGAACACTTTTGACCGATTCAATTTCTAGATGGTAAGTCCGGAGCCCCCGAGGCACTGACCCACTTGACGCGATGAATGAACTTGATACCCCCTACTCCCCCACCGAGCTTACTGATGCAGGAGCAATGCGACCCACACCATGGACCGCATCTTGACGGAAAGCGCGGGGCGTCATTGCGCTTTGCTTGCGAAAAGCATGGCTGAAATTAGCCATCTCGGTGTAGCCGAGACGCCAGGCAATGTGGGCAATGCTAAGTTGGTTATCACATAGCATCTCGCAGGCGCGCTGGTGTCTGATTTCGACGGACATCTGACGGTAGTCGCAACCTTCCCGCGCCAATTTCCGAGCCAGCGAATAGCTGCTCATGTTCAGCAATTCGGCCAGTTCCGCCAACGTCGGCTGGCAGTACTCGGCCTCCCGTAGCATCAGTTGTACCCAGGCACTCCAGGCGCGAGCCTTGCCGAAGCGGCCCTTTAAGCTATCGAGTTCGCGATTACCCTGCTGTGCGCCGCCTTCGGCCACTGCCAGCGGCAAGTCGAGCAGGCGGCCATCGATCACCGTTCGCACTTGCGGCAGTGGCGAGTGCGATTCGAAATGCGCGCGCAGAGGACGCAAGCCCTTATACAAGGTCAGGTGCGGCGGCGATGGTATCGACAGATAACTGTCATAGGCCGTCAGTCTTTCACCCAGCCTCTGCTTCAACTGCATGAACAGCGAAACCACGTGAATTTCTTCAAAAGCGCGCAAGGCAATGGATGACATGCCCGCCGCTGGGCGCCACACCAATTCGCCATGGTCAGGCTGACGCCGATATTGCAACGTGAAGCTGGGAGTGATCAGACGGAAGTAGCGGCTCGAAAGGCGCAGCATTTCATCGAGCGTTGCGCAGCGCACCAAGGCCTGGCTGAGCGGTCCGTGCATATCGAGCCTGATGCGCTGTCCGAACTGGAAAGCGAGGTCACTACGCCCGCTCTGCCGGCTGATTTCTTCCCACAAGCTGTCGAACTGCACGATGTTCAACGTGGCATCGGGCTCACTCCACAGCGCCTCGTCGATGCCAGCCGCCTCCAACGCGTCATCGAGCCATGACGGCTGCTCGCTGCGCAGTAATTCAAACAGCGTCGAGGTGTAGCGGGCGGGTATGGTCGGCTCATACAAGGGCATGGGCGGCTCCGAAAAGTGCGGAGAAATCACAAATAAAACGCAGAGAAATCACAAATTTTCCGGGCTTGTGCGTGAGCATAATGGCGCCACACCTGGCATTACAACCACAAACCTGAAAATAAGAGTGGAGATCCGCATGATGTTTTTTGAAAAAATCGATACCGCCGTGATCGATGTCGCGGCCCTGCCTTGGGTACCCTTCCTGCCGTATTCGGACAAGGTCTTTGTCAAGGCAATCAAGGTCGATCCAATCCGCGGCGAATGGACCACCCTGCTCAAGGCGCCTGCCGATGTTGAAATGCCTCGCCATCACCACTCCGGCACGGTGCAGGTCTACACCATTTCCGGTGAATGGAAGTACAAAGAGCACGACTGGACGGCAGGACCCGGCAGCTTTGTGTTCGAAACAGCCGGCACCCAACATACGCCAATCGGCGTGGGGCAGGACGATGTGATCACACTCAATATCGTGCAGGGCGACTGGAACCTGATCGGCGACGCCGGGCAAGTGCTTGCGATCGAGAACTGGAAAACGGTCATGCAGCGCTACCTCGACTACTGCAAAGCCCAGGATATCGCTCCGGTCGACATTTCCAGTTTTAGCGTCTGAGCCAGCAAAAATGGAGATATCCATGACCCAGAAGTTGCCATTGGCCGGGCGCTTCGCGCTGAAGCTGAGCATGCTGCTGGCAAGCTCCATCGCCTGTGCCGCCCAGGACACCCTGCCCTTCGCCCCTACACCTTCAGCCAGCGATGCCAAGCCGACCCTACAAGACTCCAGGCACCACAAGCGTCAGCAGCAATCGCACTTGCCGGCAGATGCACCGAACATCCTGGTGATCATGCTCGACGATGCCGGCTTCGCGCAGTCCGATACCGTCGGCGGGGCTATCCATACCCCCACCCTGAGCCGTGTTGCCGACAGCGGCGTGCGCTACAACGCCTTTCACACTACGGCGATCAGCTCGGCGACTCGCGCTGCGCTGCTGACCGGGCGCAACCATCACCGGGTCGGCAACGGCGTGATCGCGGAACTGGCCACCGACTGGGACGGCTATACCGGGAAAATCCCCAAGAGTTCGGCGACCATGGCCGAGGTGCTCAAGCAGTATGGCTACAGCACCGCCGCCTTCGGCAAATGGCACAACACCCCGACGCTCGAGGTCACGGCTGCCGGTCCGTTCGATAGTTGGCCGACCGGCTATGGCTTTGAGCATTTCTATGGCTTCCTGGCCGGCGAAACCTCCCAGTACGAACCGCGCCTGTACCAGGGCACCACGCCGATCGAACCACCGCGCGGCCCGAAGTACCACCTCAGCGAAGACCTGGCCAATCAGGCGGTGAACTGGCTGCAGGACCAGCAGACCTATGCGCCGGACAAACCCTTCTTCCTCTATTGGACCCCGGGTGCCGTGCATGGCCCGCATCAGGTGAATGCCGAGTGGGCGGACAAGTACAAGGGCAAGTTCGCGGGTGGCTGGGATAAATACCGCGAGCAGACCTTCGCCCGCCAGAAGGCGTTGGGCTTCATTCCCCAGGACGCCAGGCTCACACCGCGTCCGGCGGAACTGCCGGCCTGGGACAGCCTGACGCCTGTGCAACAGCAATACCAGGCACGCTTGATGGAAGTGTTTGCCGGCTTCATGGAACATGCCGACACCCAGGCCGGGAAAATCCTCGACGAACTGGAACGCGAGGGCAAACGCGACAACACCCTGATCTTCTATGTGTTCGGCGACAACGGCGCCTCCGCGGAAGGCATGGAGGGCTCGATCAACGAAATGCTGACCCACAACGGCATCCCGGTGCCCAAGGAGCAGCAGCTCAAAGCCCTCAACGGCATGTACGGTGGCTTGCCGGCACTCGGCGGGCCGAAGCTGGAAAGCATGTATAACGCGGCTTGGGCCTGGGCAGGTTCGGGCCCCTTCCCCGGGACCAAACTGGTGGCAGGCTACTTCGGCGGCACCCGCACGCCACTGGCGGTGTCCTGGCCAAAGCAGATCAAGCCTGACGCCCACGTGCGCGGGCAGTTCCACCACGTCAACGATATCGTCCCTACGGTCTACGACATTCTTGAAATCACCCCGCCAAAGGAAGTCAACGGCGTCGCCCAGGACTCACTGGATGGCATCAGCATGCGCTACACCTTTGCCGACGCCCAGGCGAAGTCGAAAAAGCCCGCACAGTACTTCGAAGTCCTTGGCAGCCGCGGCATTTACAAGGACGGTTGGATGGCCTCGGTGTTCGGCCCGCGCAAACCCTGGGTCCAGGGTTTTGCCCAATTCATGAACTGGAACCCACAGAACGATCAGTGGTCACTCTACAACCTGAGCAGCGACTACTCGCAAGCCTCGGACCTGGCCGCCAGCAATCCAGAGAAGCTTGCCGAGTTGAAGGCCGAATTCGATGCCCAGGCCAAGGCTAATCAGGTCTACCCGATCGGTGCTGGTCTTTATCCGTTACTTGATCCAAGCGCGCGCGTCGGCACCAACCGACGTGAGTGGCATTTCAGCGACCGTACCCAACGCTTGCCGGAGTTCGCCGCGCCCAATCTGCGTAATCAGAACAGTCGGGTCGCAGTGAAGGCCCTGGTACCGGCAAATGCCAACGGCGTGCTGTATGCCATGGGCGGTATCGGTGGCGGCGTGAGTCTGTACCTGGATGACGGTTTCCTGGCCTATGAGTACAACGCGCTGGCCATCGCCAGGGTCAAGTTGCGCTCTGAACAAAGGGTGCCTGCCGGCATGGTCGACATCGAGGTGCTCACCAGCATGACGACGCCCAAACCAGGTGCGCCGGCCAACCTCAGCCTGCGTCTCAATGGTCAGGAAGTAGCCAAGGGCGCCACGCCCTTCACGCCAGTGCTGACCTTCACCGCCAGCGAGACGTTCGACGTGGCCGAGGACCTCGGCTCGCCCGTGGCCCTCGATTACTTTGACCGCGCTCCCTTTGCCTTCAACGGCAAGATCAACGATGTGCACGTCGCCTACTTGCCCTGACTGCGGAGACTCACATGGCCATCCCCGAATTGAAGAACAAGAAAGTCCTCATCACCGGTGCCGGCTCCGGCATTGGTCGGGCTGCTGCGCTGGCGTTTGCCCGGCGTGGCGCTTACATCATCGCCACCGACATCAACCTGCAGGCATTGAAGGATGTCCAGCAGGAGGTGACGGCCCTGGGTGAGTCTTGCATGACCCAGGTACTGGATGTTTCGAGCGAGAGCGCGATGCAGGCGTTTGCCAAGCATGTCCATGACACGCTGGGTACGCTTGATGTGTTGGTCAATAACGCCGGCATCGGCTACCTCGGCCAATTCCTCAAAAGCGATCTGGCCCACTGGCAGCGCGTGATGGATATCAACCTGATGGGCGTTGTGCACGGTTGCTATCACTTCATCCCGCAAATGATCCAGGCCGGTGGTGTGCGCCATGTGCTCAACGTCGCATCGGCGGCCGGCGTGTACCCATCGCCGACCATGGCGGCCTATGCCGCGTCGAAACATGCGGTATTCGGCTTCAACGAAGTACTGAAGATGGAGCTGTCCGCAACCCAGGTCGGCGTCACCACCGTCTGCCCCGGCATCGTCAACACGCCTATCACCCATTCGCGCAGCAACATCTCGCCATCGATCAGCGATGCCCAGCTCGACCGCCTGCAAGCCTACTACCAGGCCAAGGGTTGTGCCCCGGAGCTGGTGGCGGAGGGCATGGTGCGCGCCGTACAAACAGGCCAGGATCTGCTGCTGGTCGGCCCATTCGCCAAACTGATTTTCAACCTCAAGCGTGTTTCCCTTGGCCTGATGCGCCGGATCGTACTCAAGGATGCGCGGAAAATCGGCTATCTGTGACCCCGGTTGCCCCCGATCACGAGGGGCGCCGCGTTACGAGGCTTCAATAATGTTGACTAATAACGTCCCCTCTCAAGGCTTGCACCTCATGGCCAAGCCGGTCGGGCCGATTTGTAATCTCGATTGCAGCTATTGCTTCTATCTGGAAAAAGAACAGCTGTTTGCGCCTCGCGAACGCTTCAGGATGTCCGATGATGTGCTGCGTGCTTATGTGCAGAGCTATATCGCAGCGCAGAGCAGTCCTGAAGTGGAGTTCACCTGGCAAGGTGGCGAACCGACGTTGCTGGGCCTCGACTTTTTCCAGCGTGCGGTCGACTACCAACGCCAGTTCGCCGCTGGCAAGGTCATACGCAATACCCTGCAAACCAACGGCACCCTGCTTGATGATGAGTGGTGCGACTTTCTTGCCCGTGAGCGATTCATGGTCGGCCTCAGCCTTGACGGACCACGCCAGGTCCATGACCTCTATCGGCCGGACAAGCGCGGCCGGTCCAGTTTCGACGATGTCATGCGCGGCCTTGCATTGTTGAAACGCCATGGGGTCGAATTCAATGTGCTGGTCACCGTCGCCCGCGAGGTGGCGAAGTATCCGTTGCAGATCTATCGCTTTCTCAAGGCCCAGGGCGTGCGGCATATCCAGTTCAACCCGGTGGTGGAACGCCAGCCGAGCGCCCCTGAAATCAAGCAGGGCCTGAACTTCGCCACACCACCGGAGCTGCGCTTGCGCAGCCTGCCTGAACCTGCCGCTGTGACGGTGCAAAGTGTCGAGCCGGAACGTTATGGCGACTTTCTCATCGCCATCTTCAACGAATGGGTGCGCCAGGACGTCAGCGATATCCATGTGATGAACTTCGAATGGGCGCTGGCCTCCTGGTGCCAGCTGCCGCCTTCGGTGTGCCTGTTCAGTCCACGCTGCGGCAAGGCTGCCATTGTCGAACATGACGGCAATGTGTATTCCTGCGACCACTTCATGTACCCGGAATATCGCCTGGGCAATCTCCAGACCGACGATCCCGCCACCCTCTTCGCGTCCCCTGCGCAGGAGGCATTCGGTGCGGCCAAGGAAGAAACATTGCCGGCCCTGTGCATGCAATGCGACTACCGCTTCGCCTGCCACGGCGAATGCCCGAAGAACCGCTTCATGACCGCACCCAATGGCGAGCCCGGGTTGAATTACTTGTGCCCGAGTTACAAGAAATACTTTCGTCATCTGACGCCGTACATGAACGCCATGGCGCAGTTGGTCAGCCATGGGAAGCCGGCGTCGCTGATCATGCAGGCGTTTGATGGGCCGCTCATCGTACCGCTTGACCGCTAGAACGGCAGGGGCCGCTTTGCGGCCCAATCGCTGCGGTCCGGCGATCCGGCAAGCCCGCTCCCACAGGGTCTAATGTGAACTCTGTGAGAGCTGGCTTGCCAGCGATCGCGATACAACTGTAGGCAATTTCTTTATTTCTTGAGCGCTATTTCCCAAGCATAATCAACCCGCTTTGAATGCTGTTGCGCCTGTGTTTTCGGGTGGCTAGTCTTGCCCCGTTGCTGCAAATTCAGCGATCGGGTCTGGAAACCCGTGGAGCAATAGGCGCATAGGCGCCACCATAACGAATGCGGGCGCTTTTTTTCGTCAGCAAATCTATGGCGGCTGTGCGTGGGAGACCTTCGGGTCTGCCGGGTTCCTATTGCCCCGGTTTTCCAGCCCGCGTACAGCTGCCACCCATTCGCCTGGAAACGAACGTGGTAGCTCAACCAGTGATAGGAGCTACACCATGATAAAAATCGTCCCCGATCCACCCGCTTCAACCCCCTCACTTTTCACCACCGAACAACCCTTCGGCACCGTCGACAATAACGGCCAGCCCATGTTCAGCGTGCGCGGCGGCATCCCGGCCGAAGACGCGCTGGCCCATGCCTCCACGCTGATCGAGTGCGCCGAAGCCACGGCCTGGGATGTGGTCGATCACCTGCACCTGAATGACAAAGCGCTGGTGCTCGGGTTGATTCAACAACTCGACGCGGCGCAGGCATTGATCGGCGCGGTGCTGTACAAGCCCGCCACACGCTAATGCTATGACGGTCTCTGTAGGAGCGGGTCTTGCCCGCGATTGGAAGGCGCAGCCTTCCCCAGCGGTGTCAGGCCTGATGCAGTTTGGGGCCGCTGCACAGCCCATCGCGGGCAAGACCCGCTCCTACAAATTCGGCGCTGATCGATAAAAAAACCCGGCAGCGCATGGCGTGCCGGGCTTTTTGTGCCTTGGATCAGGACGTTTTTCTGAGCAGGAAGTGCGACAGCGCCGGTATCAGAACCAAGGCCCCGACCATGTTCCAGATGAACATGAAGGTCAGCAGGATGCCCATGTCGGCCTGGAACTTGATCGGCGACCAGGCCCAGGAAATAACGCCCGCCGCCAGGGTGATGCCCACCAGTGCCACGACCTTGCCAGTGAAGGCCACCGAGTTCTTGTAGGCCTCGGTCAGAGACAGGCCGGCACGTTGCTGAGCCAGCTGGACGCTGAGCAGGTACAGCGCGTAGTCCACGCCGATGCCCACGCCCAGGGCAATCACTGGCAAGGTGGCGACCTTCACGCCCATGCCCAGCCAAACCATCAAGGCCTCGCAGAGGATCGAGGTCAGCATCAAGGGCACCACCGCCACCACCACGGCACGCCAGCTGCGGAAGGTGATGAAGCACAGCAGGATCACCGCGGCATAGACGTAGAACAGCATGGTGCGGTTGGCCTCGCGCACAACGATGTTGGTCGCCGCCTCGATCCCGGCACTGCCGGCAGCGAGCATGAACTGACGGTCAGGGGTGCTGTGTTCACGGGCGAAGGCATCGGCCACTTTGACCACATTGTCGAGGGTCTCGGCCTTGTGGTCGGCGAGATACGCCACCACCGGCATCATCGAACAATCATTGTTGAACAGCTCGGGGTTGTTCACCGAGGCCTGCTGCGCACCATAATTGAGTACATCCTGGTTGCGCGCGATGGTCAGCATCTTCGGGTTGCCCTCGTAAGAGCCCGCCGTGATCTGCCGTACGGCATTGACCAGCGACACCGTGGTCTGCACCCCCGGCTGCTGTTGCAACAACCAGCCCAGGCGGTCCGCCTCGACCAGCGTCTCGTACTTCAGACAGCCCTCGCTGGGGGTCTTGAGCATGATTGCGAACTGGTCGCTGGACAGCGAATAGTTGGCGGTGATGTAGGCGTTGTCGCGGTTGTAACGCGAATCCGAACGCAGTTCCGGCGCACCGGGATCGAGGTCGCCGATCTTCAACTGCGTGCTGACCATGAAGCCACCCACTGCCAGCACACCCGCCACCAGCACCGCCCCGGTTGCCCAACGGCGCTCGGTGAAGCGGTCGAGGAAGTTCCAGAGGCTACCCAGGCCCTTGCCGTGCAGTTCCTTGTCTGCTTCGCGCAGGCTGCGCGCGGCCGCCTTGCGGCTCACACCGCAATAAGATAGCAGCACCGGCAGCAGCACCAGGTTGGTGAAGATCAACACGGCCACGCCGATGCTGGCGGTGACCGCCAGATCCTGGATCACCGGAATATCGATCAGCATCAACACGGCAAAGCCGACCGCATCGGCCAGCAACGCCGTAAGCCCGGCGAGGAACAGGCGGCGGAAGGTGTAGCGCGCAGCGATCAGCTGGTGGGTGCCACGCCCGACGTCCTGCATGATGCCGTTCATCTTCTGCGCGCCATGGGACACGCCGATGGCAAAGACCAGGAACGGCACCAGGATCGAAAACGGGTCGAGCGCATAGCCCAGCAGCGCGACCAGGCCCAGTTGCCAGACCACGGCAATGACCGAGCACAGAATGACCAGCGTCGTGCTGCGCACGCAGCGGGTGAAGAAGAAAATGATGGCCGTGGCGATCAGCGCGGCGGCGCCGAAGAACATCATCACCTGGACCAGGCCATCGATCAGGTCACCGACCAGCTTGGCAAAGCCGATCACGCGGATCTTGATCGGGCCCTTGCCCTCCTCGCCCGCGCCATGGGCGTTGCCAGCAAACTCGTACTGATTGCGCAGCTGCTCTTCGAGCATGCGCGAGAAGGCGTGGTAGTCGATGGCCTGGCCAGTGACCGGGTCTTTCTCCAGCAGCGGCACGAAGATCATGCTCGACTTGAAGTTGTTGCCGATCAGGCTACCGACGATCCCGGAACGAGCGATGTTCAGGCGCAGTTGCTCGACCCCCCTGGCCGAGCCGTCGTAAGCATCGGGCATCACCGGCCCGCCACGGAAGCCCTCTTCGGTCACTTCGGTCCAGCGCACCGCGGGTGTCCACAGCGACTTCATCCAGGCACGGTCCACGCCTGGGGTGACGAACAGGGTATCGTTGACCTGCTTGAGCACCTCGAGGTACTTCGGGTCGTAGATGTCGCCTTCGCTGTTCTCCACCACCACCCGCACGGCATTGCCCAGACCCCGCAGGGACTGGCGGTTTTCCAGGTAGTTCTGGATGAACGGCTGGCTTTGCGCAAGCATCTTCTCGAAGCTGGCGTTGAGTGTCAGCCGGGTGGCCGCGAAGTAACCGAGCAGTACGGTGACCACCAGGCAACTGAGCACTACCAGCAAGCGGTTGTTGAAGATCAGGCGTTCGAGCAGGTTGCCGGAACGGGCATCGAAACCCTTCAGCTCCTTGACCACCGGCATCGTATCGAGTTCGTAGTTACCCATATCGTTTTTTGTCTCTTTTGTTTTACGCGGTGGGCTTATTCGAGGGGCAACTGACGCAGGCCATGGGCGCCCGCGAGCACCAGCAAATCCGAACCGGAAACCAGCGCGGCGGCAACCGGGGCCAGGCTGTTTTGCGACTGGAGCGTGAAGCTGGCGCCATCGTCGGTGCTGACCAGCACATGACCGGCCTGGCTGAGCAGGATGATTCGCCCGTCGGCGCTGACAGTACTGGCGGTGATGCTCAGCGGCAGGCCAAGATCGACCTTGCTCCAGTTGGCGCCAGCATCGACACTGCGGTACGCATTGCCGCGCAGGCCGAAGACCAGGACGGCACCGGGCTTGCCGGTGATGCCAAAGAAGGTGCCGTTGTAGGGTGTCGGGGTGGCGTTGAAACGCTCGGTCGCCGGATCGAGCTTGAGCACCAGGCCTTGCTCGCCGACGATGAACAGCTCATTGCCGACCGGGCGCAAGGCATACAGATTCAGTGCACTCGGGTTATCGGTACGGTCCAGCCAGGGGGTCCAGCTGCGGCCACCGTCGTCGGTACGGAAAATCAGGTTGAAGGCCCCGATGATGTAACCGACGCGTTCGCTTTCAAACCAGACATCGAGGAACGGTTTGTCGGCGCCCTCCTCGGTCATCCGCCGGGCCTCGGCGACTCGCGCTTGCAGCTCGGCGTCATCCGGCTTTGCGGCGGCCAGCCGCTGGTAGTGCACGAGCATGCTCGGCCCCACCTGACGCCCATCGAACTGTCGGCTCCAGGTCTGGCCCGCGTCGCTGCTATGCAACACGACGCCATCGTGCCCTACGGCCCAGCCTTGGAGCGGAGTCGGAAAATGCACGGCAACCAGGTCGGAGCTGACCGGTACACTGGCTTGCTGCCACTGCCGGCCGGCATCGTCAGAATAAAAAATGTGGCCGCGCTGCCCCACCGCGACCAGGCGCGTACCGGCAGCCGCCAGCCCCGCGAAAATGCCCTGTACGGCCTTCTCCGTCTGGATGGCCGGCTGGTCAAGGGTATCGGCGAAATCCGCCGCTACCACAGCCCTGGTAAAAGGCAGTGCCAGGGCCGTACCCAGTGCCATGAGCACTATCCACCTGAATTTGTTCATAGCTGTTTCCCGGATAAAAAAAGCCATCAGGAGGCTTGCAGCCCTCCTCCCGATGGCAAAACCCGCCATGGAGTTCGGTCAGCGGATCCCGGCACCGGCCAGCGATTCCGGTGCCCATTGGGCCTTGGAGAGCGGCTCGATGTACTTGACACCGCCGTAAGGGCCGTACATGCCGAGGATGTTGTAATTCCCGGAGACAAAGTCATAGAACATGTGGTTGTCAGAGTTTGGCGCCTGCACGTCATAGCTGTACGCCATGTGCGCGAAGGCACCGCGGTAAAGCTTGCCATTGGCGTCATATTCGTCGGAGGCCAAGGCGATCCAGCTGTCCTCATCGAGGTAGAAGGTCCGTTTGCTGTAGATGTGGCGCTTGCCCGGCTTCAACGTCGCCTCGACGACCCAGACGCGGTGCAGCTCCCAACGCATCAGATCCGGGTTGACGTGGTTCGGCGTGGTGATGTCGGACGCTTTCTCGTGGTAGTTCAGCTTGTAGGTGTTGTACGGAACGTACATCTCCTTCTTGCCGACCAGTTTGAAGTCGTAACGGTCAAGCGCACCGTTGAACACCCAGCCATCATCGTAGGTCGAGCTACCGGCTGAGCCTGGGTTCGGGGTGTCATAGGCAATGTCCGGCGCCAGTTTCACGCGGCGCTGCCCGGGCAGGTACTGCCAGCCACGGCGCTCCTGCTTCAGTGGATTGACCGCGTCCTGCACCAGAATCGCTTCACCGGCGCGACGGGCCGGCCCCTGGTAATAGAGCTTGGTCTTGAAGTAGATGTCGCTCTCTTTTGCCGGCTCCGTGCGGGCTGGGTCGTACAGCGGGTATTCGAGATACGCATTGCCAGTGGTAGCCAGGGTCGCGTGACCGGACGAGTCAACGCTCCAGGAGTCGAACTTCAAGCTGGTGGCATGCCCCTGGTAGCGCAGCAGGTGGTTCCACATGGCTTCATAGCCATCGTTGGGGATCGGGAACGGCACGCCTGGCAGGGCATTGTCCAGCGCTACCCCTCCCTCGAGGGACTTGGTGCCAACCGCGTTCTTGGCAGTGTTGTCCAGCAGCCGTTGCGGCAGGGCCACGGTACGGTGGGTCGGATAGACATCGACACGATAGGTAGGGAAGCGCTTGAGCAGTTCCTGGGTCGAGGCCGTCAGTTTGCCCGCATACTCGGCGGCATTCTTGCCAGTGATCACCGTCATCGGCTTTTCGGCCTCGAACGGGTCGGGGCGAAAAGAACTGCCCTTCTGGTAGCTGGCTGGCGGCGTGGTCAGCCCGCCGGTGTAGGCCGGGATGCTGCCATCGGCGTTGCCGGCTTTCTCGGCACCGACGCCGGTCAGGCTGGTACCGAGTTTGGCGGCCTGGTCGGGGGATACGGCCGCATGGGCGGCTCCGGTCACGGCCAGCGCAAGGGCGGTGGCCAACAAGGTTTGAGCGAATTTCATAGGGTCTCTCCTGTTGCTGGGCAACGGTTCGATCAGATAGTCGTTTTGAAGGTGAAGGCGACCATGCCGCGATCCTTGAGCTGGGACTGAGTGCCGCCGAAGGCGGTGGGTTGACCTGGCGTGCAGTTGTACATGCCGTTGGCTCCCGGCGCGGCGCCGTCTCCCTGCAGGCCTCCTGCTGGCGCAGTACCTGCGTTATCGCAGGTGTCGAAGGGACCGAAGTTGTCCACGTACTTCAGGTCAAAGCGGTACTGGTTGCGTACGTCCATGCCGATGCCGACCGAGTAGCTGCCGGCGTCCTCGTTACCGCCGAGCTGGACGGCGGAATTGCCGTTAAGGCCGACGTTGTACGACATAGGCAGATACATATCGATGCCAGGGAAGACCTGGAACCAGGTCGGGTTGAAGTTGACGCCAACGATGTAGTTGTCCTTGGAGACCTTGTCGGCGCCGCGATACCAGCTTTCGCCCTTGAACAGCTGCTTGTTCTCGGTCACGTCCAGCCAGCGGCTGTAACCGAGTTCGACCAGCAGCGAGGCGCTGTCCCAGACCGGCGTGTCGGAGAAGGTGGTCAGGCCGTTGAGCACCGCATGCACGGTGTTGCCACGGGCCACGCCGTCGTCGCCATCGAAGCTGCCGACAAAGCCGGGCAGGCCGGCAGCGGCCGGGCTGACAGTGCCGACGACACTGGCCAGCGGCATATTCTCGCGGTAGTTCACGTCAAGACCGACGCTGACCCCGCCGATGCTCTTGGACAAGCTGATGCCGTAGATATCGATGTCATCGACATAGAACTGGTTGTAGCTGCCGATGTTGCCCGAGATCAGTTGCGCAGGACCCACGGCGGTCGGCTGCAGGACCACGTTCGGCAGGATGTCGGAGGTATTGCGGTAGTAGAAGCCCAGGGTCCCGTCCAGCCACTCCGGGCTCCACTTGGCCATCAGGCCGAAGTCGCCGCGGTCGTCCGGGGTGAAGGTATGGCCATTGGTCAAGCGCAGGAACTGATTGGCACCGAGCGGGCCAGGCGCGCCAAAAAATGGGTTCTGTGCACCGATCAGCGACAGGTTGTGCCCGCCGCTCTGGATGCCGTCGTTGAAGCCCAGGTACGTACCGGACTCCGGCAGGCGCGAGGCGTCCCAGTCGAGGAAATACTGCGCCGCGAGGGTCAGCTCCGGGTTGACCGTCAGACTGGTGGACAGCTGGTTGCGCGGGATGAACAATTCCTTGGCTTCGGTGCCTGGAACGGCCAGCGCCTTGGCAATGTCCAGGCCGGACTGGCCGTAGCTGTTGCCATGGGCGAAGGACAGGATGCTTTCGCCCCAGTACTGGGTGTGGCTGCCGAGCTTGGCGCTGAGCAGCGACTGTTCACCGATTTCCGTGCTGGCGAAGACGAAGGCATCGAGGATCTCGGCCGACGGGCCGTTGTAATAGCGGTCGGCGTAGCCACTGATGTGGCGGGAGTCCGGCACACCGTTGTTGAGCTGGTTGGTCGCGGCATTATCGCTGCCGACCTTGTCGTAGGCGTGGTCGTACCAGCTGTTGGCACTGACGCGAAAGCCGACTTTCTGCTTGTAGACCACATCCAGTTCCGAGAGCACATCCACGCGCTGGGACACCGCACTGCCCGAGGAGAAGTTACGGTTGCCGTCGTTGTAGTTCCAGGCATTGGCCAGCTTGCTGTTGGCGCTTTCAACCCGCTGGGCGTAGTTGAGCTTCAAGGTGTTGTCGAAACGCACCGACAAATCCTCGTGGCCCGTATCGATTTCCATAGCCTGCACGGGTGAAATCCCAAGGCCTGCCAAAATCGCTGAAGCCAGTAGCCCTCGACGGAGGTTTGCATGGCAGATCTTATTGTTGTTGTTCATCTAACTGGCTCACCTTCTCATTGGTGTGGTACGGGAAGTACTTCCGGCTTTCTGACTCATTCGGGACGCCGGATAGACGGCAGCGCGCAGGCTGCCGTGGTGGCTTGGCTCAGTCGCCGTAGTCGATGCTGCCGTCGAGCTTCGGTGGGCTCAGCACCTGCTCGCGCTCCATCGCCTTATCCGGCATGCACAGGGTGGCGCCGCGCAGGGCCTGGGCCAGGATTGCTGGATCCATTGGGGGGAACAGGGATGGATCCGGTTCCTGTTCATGCTTTTGCCGGCGCGGGCCCATGGCGCTCAGGAGCTTCTCGAGCCCTGGCGGGTGGAAGGTGACCAAAATCACCATGTCCTCGTCGCCCGTGTTGACGAAGCTATGCCGCACCCAGCGATCGACGTAGGCCAGCGAGCCCGGCCCGACCGCGAGGCGCTGTTCGTCCACAACCACATAGCCGCTCCCCTTGACCACCAGCAGCACCTCCTCGTTGGCGGTGTGCGCATGGCTGGGTATGAAGCCGCCCGGGGGCAACACCTGGCCGCCTACAATCATGTAGTTGGAGGGATAGTTCTTCGGACTGAGCTTGAGATAGATGTAGCCACCCGGTGGCGGCTGCCAGAAGTCGTCGCTCTCGTCCGGTCCGACTACCAGGGCCCCGCCCTTCTTCAGCCCGGCATCACGTGCTGGCTCATCGTCGGCCCAGCGCGCGGGGCGCATCAGCTCTTTCCAGTTCGCCGGCGCCTCGAAGGGATCGGGAGCTGCGGCCCCCGGAGTGCGCGGGCGGCCGATGGCGGCATAGGCCTCTTCGAGTCCTGGCGGCCACACGGTGAAGAAGATCTTCAGATCTTCCTGGCCGTCATTGCGCATACCCATGCTCACGTTGCGCCCACCGGCTACCAGGCTGCCCTGGCTGACGCGCTGCGCCTTGCCGTCGACCGTGGCCTCGCCACTGCCGGCCATCACGTACCACAACTTGTCGCAAGCACGATGGGCTTGCTGCAAAATCTCGCCACCCGGCGGCAGGACCTGGAAACCGTTGGCGATCATGTTGTTCGGGAAGGTCGCCGGAACATACTTCAAGGTGACGTAGCCGCCCATCGGCTGCGGCATCCACCAGGACTCACCCTCTTGGTCGCCGAGCAGACCGGTCGGCCCCTTGTCCCAACCCAACTGTCGTTCTTCGCTACTCATGGTGATCTCCCGATCAAGCGGATTGCGCAATGACTGCGATGGCCTGGATCTCCACCAACAATTGCGGCATCACCAGTTCGGCCTGGACCGTGGCGCGCGTCGGTTTATGGGCGCCAAAGCATTCCTGCCAGACCTGATCGAACACCTTGTATTGGGAAAAGTCCTTCACATAGACGGTGGCGCTGACGACATCGGCCAGGCTGGTGCCGGACTCGGCAAGCACCGCGGCGACGTTGGCGATGGTCTGGCGAGTCTGGTCGGCCATTGCACCATCGCCGGTCAATCTGCCCTGCGCATCAACGCCGACCTGGCCGGCGACGAACACCAGGTTGGCCGCCTGGATGCCCTGTGAGTAGCCGCCTTGCGGTGGCATCACGGTAGTGGGGTTTATTATTTTCATGCGAGTCTCCCATTGAGGCTGAATACGCATCTGCGTGGCGACGCGATGGAGCAAGAATGGCGACTGTCGAGAGACAGCCCCATCCTTCTGATTGATTATTTTCTCTGGGAGAGACTCATCTATTCGGATGAGTAGGTAAGCGTGCAGGCTGCCGAATCAGTCGAGCAACCCACGCTGGCGCGCTGCCAGGATCGCCTGCATGCGCCCATTGGCTTCGAGCTTGGCGTAGATGTTGCGCAGGTGAGTGGCCACGGTGGCCTCGGAGCGGAACAGATTGCGGGCAATTTCCTTGTTGCTCAGGCCGGCGGCGACCATCTCCAGTACTTCGACTTCACGACAGCTGAGCACGCCGCGGCCTGCGGCCGCTTCCCCGGCTGATGGTGACGGCTTACCTCCAGTGGCCAGGTTGCAGGCGGCACACAGTTCGTCAAGAAAGCTGGCAGGTAGATTGCCGGGGATGGCCAATGCTGCATTCAGCGGCGGGGCCAGTCCCCAGGGCTCGTCAACGAAGGGCTGTACCAGCCTTTCAACAGCGGCATCGGCCAGTGCCCGCTGCATCTGTGCCACAGCCTCTGTTTCGCAATGCCCGATCCAAAACGCCTGCGCCAGCAGAATGCGCAGTGTCAGTGCGCGCATCAAACGTCGCTCCTGCAACGCCTGGTCGAGCAAGCCTTGCAGTTCAGCGGCAGCACTGCCATCGCCTTCTGCTATCCGGCAACGCAGTTTTCCGATCTGTGGCGTTTCCACATCGTTGGCAAAGGTATTGAGGAATTTCGCCTTATCCCAGCACCCGGCCTGATCGGCCATTTCCAGATGGCGTCGAGCTGCAGCACTGTTGCCGGCCAGAAGCGCCAGACGCGCGCGCTCCAACCAGGCGCTGGCAACCACCCGCGGCAGGTTGCGCTGCTCTCCAAGCGATTCGAGATCGTTGAGCAGTTCGATTGCGCGTTCCGGTTCACCGTCCATCTGGGCGATGCGTGTGCGCACGCGCAGCGAACAAATGAGCACCTCGGGAAAGGCACCTTCCTTGATCAGCGGCATGAAGATGTCCAGCAACTCGCGGCTCGGCGTGAAGGCTCGCACCAGATAGTTGGCTTCGGCCAGCAATGCCGCGATCGTCGTGTTAGAGGTGCAGAAGCGCTCGCCCGGCGGCTCCCAGCTCTCCAGGGCCCGCTCCAGATAGACGATGGTGCTACGCACCTCACCCTGCAGTAGATCGCTCATTGCCACGACGGTGTCGGAGTAGACCATGGACGCCAGGCCACCAATCTTGAGCAACGCTCCCTTGGCGGTGACAGCCAGTCGCCGGGCCTGCGGCAGATGGTTATCGAGCAGCAGCAGGTAGGCTGCGCAGTTGCGCAGTGTCCACTTCCAGAAGACCGGTTCCAGTTGCGCTTCGCAGGCCTGGGCCTGCGCCAGGCACGGGTCGATTTCGTCCAGGCGGTCCGACCAGACCACCTGGAAAGCCTGCAAGGCGAGCACACGCGCACTACGCGCGTCGTCCAGCAAGGGGGATTGCTCCAGGAATCGCTGAATCAGTGCGCGCGCCTCCTCATGCCGATGCAGGCTGATCAAAGCGAGCGTGGCTGAGGCATGCAGGGCCGGGTTGCGTACGACCAGATCCACCGGGATCTGGTTGCACCATTGCGCCAGGGCTGTCGCGCGCCCGTAGGCCAGGAACTCCTCCGCACATTCGTTCATGATGGCCGCCGCCAACTCGTTGTGCTGCCCGAGCAAGGCGTGCTCGACCGCCCTCGCCCAGTGGCCTTCGCCACGCAACCAGTTTGCCGCTTTTACATGCAGGGGCCCCTGCTCGATATCCTTGCGTCGGCTCAGTTGCTGACGAAGAAAGCCTGCGAACATCTGGTGAAAGCGGTACCACTGCTTGCGGCTGTCGATCGCAGAGATGAACAGGTTGGAATTTTCCACCCGACGGATCATTTCCCAGCTATTGCTTTGCCCGCTGAGCGCATCGCACAGCTCGATACAGAACGTCTCCAGAATGCTCGTACGCAACAGGAAATCCTGTACCTCTGGAGGCTGGCGCATGAACACCTCGTGGGCGAGATAGTGGGCGTTCTGTTCGACCGAAAGCGAAGCATCCAGCAGCGCCCGAGGGCTTTCCTGACTACCGACCAGAGCCAGTGCAGCCAGCTGAACTGCCGCCGCCCAGCCTTCTGTTCGCTCGTGCAGGTACTGCATGTCGACCTCTGGCAGAGCGTCGAGCTGGGCCTGTTGCAAAAAGACACGGGTTTCTTCGAGACTGAAGCGCAGTTTGCGTGCATCCAGCTCCACAGCCTTGCCATTGGCCCGCAGGCGGTGGACGTCGAGCATTGGCAGCTCACGCGTGCCAACCATCAGGCGCTGCGCAGGCCCCAGCACGGAAAGCAGCCGCGAGAGCAGGCCGTGGATATCGGCATTGTGGACTGCATGCAGGTCGTCGAGAAACAGAGCGAAAGGCTTGTCGCTGGCGGCTATCTGCTCAGTCAACTCCATCGCATCTGCCAGCGGACTGTCCGCCACACCCACTGGAGCATTTTCGGCACCCTGCAGGACAGGCGCCATGGCTGCACGCAGGTAGGCGACAAAGCGACCGAACTCGTCGTCGGCACGCTCAAGCGATAGCCAGCCGGTCGCTATGCCGGCGTCCAGCATCCAGTCGTGGATCTGCCCCAACAGGGTGGTCTTGCCAAAGCCGGCGGGTGCCGTGACCAACATCAGCCCCGCCGGCAGGGCAGTCAAGAGTGGTTCGAACAGATGCGAGCGCGCAACGATACGGCCCGGACGGTGAGGCGGCTGCAGCTTGGCCATGAACAAGCGCGTGTGCGGCTCGCTCTTCGAAGTATTGTTGTGTGGATCGGCCACCTGGGACATACACCTCACCATCCTATGAACAGCGGCCCGCTAAATGCCAGGCCGCGTCGTTCGTACCGGATACCTCGGAGCAGGTATCAATCCATCATAGTCGCAATAGGGAAACCACGGACAAGCCTCTGCCCACCGGCCTTCGGCGTCTGGCTCAATCCGCCAGGGCTTGCACCAGGATCCGATTCTGCTCCAGGCCACTGCGTAGATCTTCAAGGCGCAACAGATCCTCGACGCCATACAGCCCCTGCGGCCACGTTCCTTCGGGCTGATCCAGCAAGGCGCGGACGAACAGGCTGGTTGACTGCACCGTGGAGTTGTAGTCGCCCTCGGCAGATACGCCATTGACCGCCAGCAAGTGACCATTGCGGTAGAGCGCAATGCGCGAGCGCATCGGCTCACAGGTGAGTCTGGAAGGTGCCGGTTTGAGCCTGACCATAGTGGTAAGCGCGGTCTCCGGAAGGCGAGCCAGCAAGCCCAGCTTGTTGAGCAGGCGCAACAGACCACTAAGGGGCCGTTCCGCCACAGCCAACCAGGCCTGCACGCGGCGTTTGCCGCTGATCCGGGACGACAGCCAGATCTCGTCGTTATCGCTCAGGTCAAAACAGGGCCGCACACCACGCGGGGCAGGAAACTTGCGTTTTTGCACACGTAGTTGTGGTTGCGTAGCGAGCAGGCGGTGAATGTAACGGCTGCCTGCCAGCCCGGCCGAACCGCCGGCGGAAATGATGTAGCCCAGCTCAATGCTGGTGGCCTGCGGATGCTCCTCCAGCAACTGGCGCGCGACGAGGGCTCCCACGCCGGAGAAGCCCGAGTTGAGAACCAGCGTTCCCTTTGCGCCATTGTGCGCCACCTTTTGCAGTTCCCGCCGCGCCGAGGCCGGGATGGTCGCCTGAGACAGCAATGCACCACCCTGCCGGAGGATCTCCAGTTCGGCGCGCACCTCAGGATCCTCGATGCTGCTGACCACCAGATCCACGCCTTGCAGGGCGGCGCTCAGACTGCCCGGCACATCGAGGTCTACCCAGCGGAAATCTTCGGCCGACTCACGGCGCCGCCCACCCCGTAACACACGGTACCCGGCCGCCTGCAAAGCGCGTGCGGTGAATTGGCCGAGCACACCCTGGGCGCCGAGTACGAGAATGGTTTTTTCAGTCATGGTCAGTCCTTGGGGGGCTTCAGGCCGTCTGGCTGTCGGCAAAGTGGATTTCGTGGTGGACGGCAAACACACCCAACGCTTGCAACACGGCTTGTTCAAGCATGGCGCGCTGAATCAGCGGTACATCGAGCAGGCTGACCCTGGCCAGGGTGCCATAGCGCGCGTCCTGGCCAACCTCGACGCAGAAACGGTCGATTCCGGCCACAGGGCTCAGGGCGCTGACCATGGCATCCTCGGTTTCACGCCAAACCAGCGCAGGCTTGAACGGCTTGCCAACAGCCGTCAGTGGAATGCGGTCGATGATATGGATCGCTTTGGGAATGGCCGCCCTTTCATGGATATGTATAGCGGCGTGGGCGCTCAGCTCAGCATCGGATACGGTCAGGCCAGCGCGCAGCTCGACATAGGCAACCGGTAACTCACCGGCGTGCGGGTCGGGCCTGCCGACCGCCGCCGCGCCGAGCACTGACGGGTGCTTGAGCAGTGCTTGCTCGATGACCGCCGGATCGATGTTGTGCCCTCCGCGGATGATCAGATCCTTGGCACGGCCAGTGAGAAAGAAGAAACCACGACCATCGCGGCGCGCCAGATCGCCAGTCTTCAGCCAGCCATCGGCGAGGAACAGGTTGCGATTGGCAGCTTCGTCCAGGTAGCCGGGGAACACCGTGGCGCCGCGGATCACCAGTTGGCCGACGGTTTCATCCGGACAGTCACCCAGATAACGTCCCTCACTGTCCAGTGCCACTACCTTGACCTCGATTCCCGGTAGTGCCTTGCCAATGGAGCCAATCAGGCGTTCGCCATGAATCGGATTCATGGTGCTGGCACAGGTAGATTCGGTAAGGCCATAGCCCTCCAGCAACCGGACCCCCGTGGCCCCCTCGAAGCGTCGCATCAACTCCGGTGACAGCGGCGCCGCACCACACACGCCATAACGTAGTGAGCTGACATCGGCGTCGCCGATCGGGACTTCCAGCAGGCTTGAATAGACCGTCGGCACGCCGCTGAAGAAATTGATGCTGTAGCGCTCGATCAGCTTCCAGAAGTTGGCGATGACGCCCTTGCCTCGGTAGCCGGCGGCGGTCGGTAGCAGTACCGAACCACCGATGAGAAACGGCAACAGGCCAGTGACCATCACGCCATTGACATGGAACAGCGGCAGTCCGCAAAGGAACTTGCCGCCCTTCAACTCAAGGGAGCTGGCCAGCGCTTGTGCCATGGCCACTTCATTGCCATGGGTATGCCGGGCTACCTTGGGGATGCCAGTGGTGCCGCCGGTGTGGAAATAAGCGGCTGTGTCGCTGGCGCTGAAACTGCGCCGCCCGAGCAATCGTGCGCCCGACTGGCTGGCCAGTGCACGGTCGAAATCGCTCACGGCCACACTGCCCAGCCGCTCGGGGAGTATCACTGATGAGGCGCCACCGGTGAATTGCGCCGGGTCAATGCAGAGGATATGACGCAGACTGGGCACTTGATGCACCATTTCTTCGATCTGCGGCCACAGCGTGTTGTCTGGCCCTGGCGCCAGGGTCACCAATACCCTGGCCTGAACTCGCTGCAGGATTGACCCCATGTGGGCAGACTCCAGCATCGGATTGATCGGGTTGGCGATGGCTGCGGCCTGCGCCCCCCAATAGGCAAAATGAAACTGAGGCAGATTCGGCAGAATGATTGACACGCTGTCGTCACGGCCGATGCCGGCCGCGTGCAACCAGTTGGCAAAGCGGGTGATCTGTTCGAGCAGGGCGCGATAACGCCAGATGAACAACGGGGCGGACGGATCCGTGTCGGGAAAGAAGCGAAGAGCAACCTGCTCGGGCAAGCGTTCGGCAGTGGCGGCGATGAGTTCATAGGTACTGTTCATGGCAGGTCTTCTCGTGCTGAGGCTCAATCGGCAAGGTGCTGCTTAAGGAAGTTCTGGACGCGCTCGTTGGCGCTGGCCGCGAGCGGGGTTGGCATGGCGTTGAAGGCGTGGACACCACCGGGGTGGATGGCAAGCTCGGTCTGGTTGCCGGCAGCGCTCCAGCGGCTGGACATGAACAACGAGTCATCCAGCAGCGGGTCGAGCGTGCCCACGCTGAAGAGCGCCGGTGGCAGACCTGAGAGATCCGCATAAAGTGGCGAGACATCCGTTGCGTACGGATCTGGCGCCGCGAACCATTGCACGTATTGACGAATGATTGGCGTGGACAGCACCAGGTTGCGCTCGCCCCAGTTGCGTGCACCAGGCGTCAGCGACAAATCGTAACAACCATACGTGAGGTAAGCGGCGCTGAAGGGGCGCAGGCCATGGCGGTCGCGCAGGCGTAGCAGTGTGGTAACGGCCAGGTGTGCGCCGGCCGATTCGCCACCGATCATCAGGCGATGGGTACCGAATACTTCCTGGCTGTTGGCCACCAGCCACAGCGCGGCGGCTTCGCAGTCATCATTGGCGGCCGGATAAGGATGTTCCGGCGTCAGCCGGTAGCCGACGCTGACCACGGCCATGCCGGTGGACTGGGCCACGGCATCGAGGAGAAAATCCTGCTGGTCGTGGGCCCCCAGTGCCCAGCCACCACCATGCAGGTGCAGCAGTACGCCGGTCGCATCCTTCGTTGCAAACATACGCAGCGGCAGTGGCCCGGCGGGACCATCGATAACCTGCTCGCGGCCGTTGGGCGAAAGTACCACGGGGCCGAGGAAGGATTTGCCCGAGGTGCGTGCGTCGCGTGCCACCTGGGCAGGAATCTGCAAGATGGTCGGCAGGCCATCGAGAATCTGTTCCAGCCTGGCGTTGGCGGCGTGGGTGCTGGCGTCGATGCAGGCCGGATCGAAGACGCGCGGATCGATGGCGAAAGTGCTGCTCTTGCTCATGGCAGGTCCTCCAGGAAATACGGATGCGATAGGCGTCTGACTCAAACCAGACAGGCGTCGAAGGTGTCTTGCAGGGTGGCGGCATCAATGGCGCCGGGAGCGCCGATGGCGACGATCCGGCTGATCGCCGGCTGTCCCTGCCAGCTGCCGCCAAAGGCTATGTCCACACGCTTGCCAACTACTTGCAGGATCACCCGCTGGTCAGGTGTTTCCTGGCAGTGCAACACGCCCTTGCAGCGATAAATGTGGCCCGGCAGGCGTGCAGCAGCGTGCCGTATTGCGTCCAGCGACAACGGCTGCGCACTCTGGAAGCTCCAGGTACTGAATTGCCGTTCATGGTGTGGTTCACAGGCTTGCTCGTGGGCGTGACTGCAATGCGCGTCGCAACTGTGCTCGTGCAGCTGCGGTTCGCGGACGGCATCCAGGCGCCCCGCTGCCAGGAGGATCTCCAGTGGCACGACGCAGCGCGTCGTTTCCAACAGGCGATAACGGTGGAAGTGCTCGTCCAGCCATGCACGTACCCGGGCCAGGTGGTGGGCATCGACCAGATCGACCTTGTTCAGCAGCAACAGGTCGGCAAAAGCGATCTGACGCAGCTTGAGCTCCATCTGCTCGGGGGCTTCGAACAACTGGGCGGCATCGACTACGCAGGCGATGCTGTCCAGTCGAATACGCTCGCGCAACGCGGGGTTGGCGAAGGTGATGGCAATGCCCGCCGGATCTGCAACGCCGCTGGCCTCAAGGATCACATACTCGGGTTGCTCCGGGCGTGCCAGTACCTGTTCGATAGCCTGCAGCAAGTCATCGCGCACAGAACAGCAGACGCAACCGTTAGCCAGGCTGACCACGTCACTCTCGACGCCGACTACCAATTCGGCATCGATGTTCAGCGCGCCGAAGTCGTTGACCAGCACTGCAATACGCAGACCATGGTCTTCGCTCAACAGGCGGTTAAGCAGCGTGGTCTTGCCGGCACCGAGAAAGCCGGTCAGCACGGTCAGCGGAGTGGCCTTGGCGGTGGTGGAAATTTCGAAGTCTGACATGCATGGTACCTGGCCCGCCTGCGCTGGCCCTTTGCTGGAAAATGGCAGCCTCAGCCACCGAAGAAACGCGCCTTCACTTTGTTCCAGGCCATCTGCAGCACGTTGATCGTGAAGTTGCGCGGAAAATTGGTGTAGGGCTCGCGGTACAGCCCCGGCGGCGAGGTCAGGTGGCGGTCGATGTGCTGGTCGCGCACGTACTGCTCCTGAACATCCTCGATGCGATGGCGCGGATTGGGGAAGCGCACCTCGGTGTTGGTCGGGCCAAGGTCGAAGAGCTCGGCGGCTTCGCTTGCACTGGGCGTGCGCGGACTGGCCGATTCAGGCAGCGCGGCGCGACGAGTCCAGATGGCGTCTTTGGTCACGTTGACGACTACTACGTCCGGCGCGCCGAACTGGAACAGCCCTTTCCAATGGCTGCGTATTCCCGCCAACAGCTCTGGCACGATGGCTTCGTCCAGGCTCAAGTGGGTGATCATGCCCAGGCGCGGCTTGACCTGATTGATCAGATAGCCCGCCGCATAGTGTGTGGTGTGCGCCATGTCGATCGTGGTGTTGAGCATCACCGGCGGCACGCCGAACTTGAGCGAGTTGAGGGTGCCCAAGTCAGGCTGTAACTCGGTGACGAACACGTCTACACCGGCGGCATACTTCTCGGTGAGCTTGTCTGGCAGGCCATCGCCCGTCCAGACGAAGGACAGGCCGTTCCAGTCCAGGCGGTAGGCCACCGCGCCGTCCTTGGTATGCGAGCGACGCCAGTGGCGGATGGTGACCCCGTCCTGGTCGTAGCAAATCCCATTGTCGTCACGGAAGTCGAACTCGTTGACCTCCACTTCGTAGCCGTCCCCGATGGGGAAGCTATTGAAGCTGTCGGTGTGCCAGTGGGTCATGGCCTGCATGCCGGCGACCATCGCCTTGATACCGTCCTTGGCGGTACGCCCGGACGGACCGTGCACGCGCAGTGGCTTCCAGCGTCCCATCCACGGTGCAAAACAGTAGAGGTACGGCAGGTCCGCGTAATGGTCGACGTGCAGATGGGTAAGAAAGATGTCGTTGACCGTCTGGAACGGCACCTGCATGGCGAAGATATTGCGCACGCAGCCGGAGCCGAAATCGAAGAAGAAGCGCTTGCCATTGCCCAGCTCGACCATGATGCAAGTGCCTGCCTGGCTGCGGGTCGGTGGCATTGGCGTACTGCCGAGGAAGGAAATGCGCATCTCATCCTTGCCCAGCTCCTCGGTACCGGGGAAGTAGTTGTTGTTATTGTTCAGATACGGCGTCGGACGGTAGTAAGGCGGGAAGGTGATGCCAGTGCCCGGGCCACCACCGTAGGGGTTACCCTCCATGGGGTCCGCCGGGGCGTCGGTTGCACCGGTTTGCGGGCTTGGGGCGGTATCG
This sequence comes from uncultured Pseudomonas sp., assembly GCA_964453495.1. Classification (GTDB taxonomy): domain Bacteria; phylum Pseudomonadota; class Gammaproteobacteria; order Pseudomonadales; family Pseudomonadaceae; genus Aquipseudomonas. The sequence goes on from CAYVPI010000004.1 coordinate 66,973, forward strand.
TCGGCGGATGCGCCGCGCCCGAGCGCAAGACCGGCGACCCCGGCCATTGCCACACCGAGTGTCTTCAGCGCATTACGCCGCGTGGGGTGGCTGTCAGCCTGTTCGCTGCCCTCAGGCAACTGCTCCTGGTCATTCATCTGTGCATCTCCAGTCTCGCAAGGGACATGTACGCGGCCGTTGCACCGCGCGAGGTAAGCGCTCAATACGTCTCGAAGTGAACCCGGCCCTGCTCGCGCAGCTGCTGCCGAACGCTGCTCCAGTCCATCCCATGGCCGCTGCAGATATCGATAAGTGCGTCGACAATGCCGTCCTCCATGCTCTTCAGGCCGCAGACATAAAGGTGGCATTCAGGATCGCGCAGCAGGCCGGCGATTTCGTCGCCATGCGCACGAAGGCAATCCTGGACATACTGTTTGGGCCTGTCGTTCATTCGCGAGTAAGCCATGTGCAACTCCAACCCTGGGACACCAAAGTTCACCAGGTCGTCGTGATAGGCCATTTCATTGGGGGTCCGACCTCCGTAGAACAGCATCAGGCGTCCGCCTGCCACAGGTTCGCGATGGCGCTGTTCGAGCATGGCGCGCATCGGTGCGATGCCGGTGCCGGTACAAATCATCAGCAAGTGACTGCCCGCATGATTGGGCATCAGGTAAGTGCCACCGAAGGGACCGACCACCTTCACCTGTTCGCCCTGAACGAGGTCGCACAAGTGGTTGGAACCCACTCCCCGTACCGGCTGGCCCGTGTGATCGGCGAACACACGTTTGACAGTCAGTGCAAGATCATTGCGAAGCACCTCGCCACCGCGGGCACTGGCGATGGAGTAATAGCGAGGCGCATGAGGGCGGCCCGCGCTGTCGATGCCCGGCGGCACAATGGCAATATTCTGCCCTTCCAGCACCGGGAAATGCTGGTCGCCGAAGTCGAGTACCAAGTGGTGGATGTCGCTACCCTTACCATCTGCAGTCAGACGGCGATTGACGGTGACGGTGGCCTCGGCCGGGCTTTCCTGCGTGAACAGGGCTTGTGCAGGGGCTGCCGCCGAGTGCGGTGCGCGCGGCTGCAAGGCCGCTGCTGGATCGGGCGCGCCGCCAATCACTGCGCAGGCGTCCACCTCCAGTTGCGTCGGCAGGCTGCTCCAGCCGAACTGATCTTCGATGCTGTAGACCTGGCTCTCAGGTACCAGGCGCCAGCTGTCGATGGCACCTGTCGGGCAGCCCCATGAGCATTCCAGGCAACCGTTGCATAAGTCGGCCTTGACCACGTAGTTGTTGCTGTCGTGGGTGATGGCTTCGATTGGGCAACTGGACTCGCACGTGTTGCAACGGGTGCACATGGCCGGATCGATCAGGTGTTGACGGATGTACTGGGCGCTCATGGACATGCCTTTGAGGAGATTCGGTGACCATCGAATTCTCCTGGGTCTTGCGAGTCGTTCGGCATCCTCCATTCAGATGATTCTGCAGCTTTCACCCGCGCGTCGGACCGATGGAGCGGGTTCACCTGGTGGGATACCTGGCCACTCCTCCATTTGGATGAGTCAACCAGGACCCGGCTTTTACTCCGTATGAAGGATGGGGCTGGGCAAGACCGAGGCGGCAGAGTGTCAGTTGTGAAATCACCGGACTGCCATTACGTCATAGCGCGCCGGGGCAACCAACACCTTTGCTGGAGAATCGAGATGCAAGCGACTGAAAAACTGGGCCGGCACGCAATCATCATCGGAGGAAGCGTCATCGGGCTAATGACTGCACGGCTGCTGTCGCCCCGCTTCGATAAGGTCACCCTGATCGAGCGCGACCCGTTCCCCGAGGCCCCGGGACCGCGCAAGATGACGCCGCAATCGAACCATTACCACATCCTGCTGCGCGGCGGCCTGCTGATGCTCAACGAGCTGTATCCAGGCTTCACCGGGCGCATGCTGGAGCTCGGCGCAACCCCTGTGCGCCTCGGGATCGATGTGCTTTATCACACGCCTTGGGGTACCGGTTATTCGCAGAGCGGACGCATTCAGGCCCCGCGTGATCTCGACCAGCTGATTCTCGCTCAGAGCCGCAACTTGCTGGAGTTCGGTATCCGCAGGTTCACTCTGGAGAGCGCCAACATCATTGCCATGCCAGGTTGCACAGCGACCTCGTTAGTCCACGAAAATGGCAGAGTAACCGGTGTGGTAGTGCAGACCCCTACGGGCACGCAGCGCCTGGACGCAGACCTCGTGGTCGACGCTGGCGGCCGTGGCAGCCGGACCCCGAAATGGTTGGCCGACCTGGGCTACAGCGCCCCACTGGAAACCCAGATCGGCTGCGACCTGGCCTATACCACCAGCAAGTTCCGCATTCCGGCCGGCATTGCCGACTCGCATCAGATACACGCCTTCTATTCGGCGATACCGGACACCAGCGGCGCCGCCATGATGCACCACATCGAGAATGACACTTGGCACATCAGCCTCCAGGGGCGCGCGCCGGACTATCCTGCGCAAGATGCAGAAGGCTTCATGGAGTTCGCGCGCAAGCTGTACACCCCGGACCTCTACGAGATGCTCAAACAGGCCGAGCGAATGGACGAGCTGTACCACATGCGCTTCCCATCTGCCGTGCTGCGTCACTATGAAAAGCTCGAACGCTTCCCGGAGGGCTACCTGGTGATCGGTGACGCCATTTGCAGCGTCAACCCGGTTCATGGCCAGGGCATGAGCGCACATGCCACCACCCTGCGCGCCTTGAACGAATTGCTGGAGGCTCGTGCCACTGCAGGCGGCTCACTGGACGGCCTTGCTCGGCAGTTCTTCCCCCGGGCCGCCGAGCTGATCAGCAACCCCTGGACCCTGGCGGCGATGAGCGACTTCATCATGTATTCGGGAACCCAGGGCGACAAGCCGGCCGACCTGGAGCAGGTCTACCAGTACATGCAGGGTCTGGACATGCTCAGTGTCGAGGACGCCGAAGTGCATGCCCTGCTGGCCGATGTGTACAACCTGGTTCAACCGATCAGTGCGCTGTTCGGCAATGACTTGCCAGCCAAGGTACAGGCCAGGCTGCAAACCCTGACAGACGCCTGATAAGCCACGCCCATCACGCCTGCCTGCCCCACCCACGGGCAGGTCGCCAAAAAAACAAGAACCAATGGAGCACGATGCCATGCTGGGCTTAATGCAAGATCAACCCCTGCTGATTTCCTCGGTCCTGGAACATGCGCTGCAGGCGCACCCACACAATCCGATCGCCTCACGAACGGTAGAAGGGCCGATACACCGATGCACCTATGCCGATATCGGACGTCGGGCCAAACAGTTGGCCAATGCGCTGACCGCACTGGGAGTGCAATCCGGCGAACGAATTGGCACCTTGGCATGGAACGGTTACCGGCACATGGAGCTGTACTTCGGTGTGTCGGGAATGGGCGCAGTGTTGCATACCATCAACCCACGGCTGTTCCCCGATCAGGTCGAGTTCATCGCCAACCATGCCGAAGACCAGTATCTGTTCTTCGATCTCTCGTTCGCAGCACTGGTGGAGCAACTCGCGCCACAGCTCAAAACAGTGAAGGCTTTCATCGCCCTTGCCGAACGTAGCCGCATGCCGGCAATCGATGTGCCCAACCTGCTGTGCTACGAAGACCTGATCGGTGGCCAGAGCAGTGAGTTTGATTGGCCGGTCCTCGATGAAAGAACCGCTTCTTCCATGTGTTACACCTCAGGCACCACGGGCAACCCGAAGGGCGTGCTGTACTCGCACCGCTCCTCGATCCTGCATTCGCTAGCGCTTTGCACCCAGGACGGTTTCGGCCTGTCCGCTGCGGATTCGGCGCTATTGGTAGTGCCAATGTTCCACGTCAACTCCTGGGGCATGCCCTATGCCGCGGCAATGTGTGGCGCCAGGCTGGTTCTGCCAGGGCCTGCAATGGATGGCGAGAGCATCTACAAATTGATGTTGAGTGAGGGAGTGACCCTTGCGTTAGGCGTGCCCACTGTGTGGATGGCGCTGCAGCAGTATGTAGAGACCATGGGGCTTGCGCCTGCAGCAGAACTCAAGCTGAACCGGGTAGTGATAGGCGGTGCGGCAGCGCCGCGGGCCCAGGTCGAAACCTTCGAGACGCTCTTTGGCGCCAGGGTGTTGCACGCTTGGGGCATGACCGAGATGTCGCCAGTCGGTACCGTCTGCAACCGCCTGCCCAAGCACCATGATGCCACGCTGGGCGAGCTGCTCGATCTGCAAGCCAAGCAGGGTCGAGCACCGTTCGGCGTGTCGATGAAAATTATCGACGAGAACGGTATCGAGCTGCCTCGTGACGGCAAGTCTTGCGGTCAATTGCTGGTCAAAGGGCCGTGGATCGCCAGCCAGTATTACCGCGGAGAAGGCGGCCGAATCCTGGATGACGACGGCTGGCTCGATACCGGCGACATTGCCAACATCGACGCCGATGGTTATATGCAAATCACCGATCGCGCCAAGGATGTCATCAAGTCCGGCGGCGAGTGGATTTCCTCGATCGACCTGGAGAACGCTGCGGTCGGCCATCCTGCGGTGGCAGAGGCAGCGGTCATTGGCATTGCGCATGCCAAATGGCAGGAGCGCCCGCTGCTGGTGGTCGTGCTCAAACCCGGCAAAACGGCGAGCAAGAACGAGTTGCTGAGCTTTCTGGCGGAGCGAGTAGCGAAATGGTGGCTGCCGGACGATGTCGCTTATGTCGCTACACTGCCGCATACCGCTACAGGTAAATTGCAGAAAATGAAACTGCGTGAGCAGTTTCGTGACTATCGGTTAGCCGAGTAACCAGTACGCCAAGCGAAAAGAGGCCGCGTAAAGATGATCGTCCTGTATCACTGCATGAGTGCACGTTCGTTTCGACCATTGTGGATGCTTGAAGAATTGCAGATTGCTTATGAACTGAGAATGCTGCCTTTCCCGCCGCGCGCGCATGCAAGGGAGTACTTGGCGATCAATCCGCTGGGGACGGTCCCGGCGATGTTTGACGGTGAGCTGCTCATGACCGAGTCATCGGCCATTTGTGAATACCTTGCCGTGCGTCACAACACCGGTGGGCTGCATGTCTGCGCTGAAGAACCCGACTTCGGGCTTTATCTGAACTGGTTGCACTTTGGCGAATCAACGCTCACGTTCCCACAAACGCTTATCCTGCGTTACGACCGCTTCGAAGCACCGCCATGCCGTAACCCCCAGGTGGTGGAAGACTACACGCGCTGGTTTCTTGGCAGGCTCAAGGCCATAGACACAGCCCTTGCCGGGCGCACCTATCTCTGTCAGGAACGATTCACGGGTGCGGACATTTCAGTTGGCTATGCACTGATGCTGGCGGAGTTCATCGGACTGGGTGGGCAGTTTCCGGAACGGGTTCAACAGTACTGGACGAGATTACAGCAGCTAGCCAGTTTTGACAGGGCTATGGCAGCACAATGCCAAGCAGCAAAAGCACAGGGTGTGCCTGATACTCACTCGCCGCTTGTGGGTACAAACTGAGCGCGATTTCTGCTGATACATTCGTCGTGGCTTGGTCGTTCTCGGAGTTCGGTAACGCGCAATGCACGCAGCAACATGCCCATGGATCTCCCATCGCAGCCAACAATGTTCGCGGCGCCCTGGCCACTGTCGACGATAACCTGGAGCACATCACTCGCGGGATAGCTGAGCTGATGAACGACTGATAGCACTGCGCGTTACACTGTTTTTGAGCTATAAGTCCGGTTCAACGCCGGTTTTTTCATATCAGCCTTGCACCCTTCTCCGCCTTGCCTACACTGCCTCCTGCCGAAGGATTTCCCCTCTCCTTCAGCACAAAGAGCCCGTCCCATGCGGGCTTTTTGTTGGCTGCTACCAAGTGCTTTTTTCCTTTCATCTGCACCGAGGTTTCGCCACCGTCGTGCTGACAATCGACGACCGCTACCTTCAAGCCTGCAGCCGTAAAAGCGATGGCCGAAGCCCGGCCGATGCCGCCCGCCCCACCCGTGACCAGAGCGATCTGGCCGGAAAATTTTTTACTCAATATGTTGCTCCAATGGATATCGGAGCTTCGCCAGGAGCGGACACTAAGATCCTGCGCAGCCTTGTGGAGCGGAAATGGTCGCCCCCTGCCGGTCATAACCAAGGGGCGTACTGTTCAAATTCGGTCCAAAGGACTATCAAGCCTAATGCAAACAGCTGGGTAGTTCTGGGTAATTGGCCACCAGTCTGAGTCAACGGCGAGATGAGCTAGGCTTCCGGCATCATTACTCAAGGACGACCGTCATGCCCGATAACTCAGATTGCAAGATCGCCACAGCGGACGCTCTGACATTGCTGCTTCGGTAGGCAGTATCGCCGCTAATGCGATGTCGGCCATGGAAACGCTGGACACAAATGCTCAAGCCATCACAGATTCCATTATGAGGATACGCCAGTCTTAGATCACTGAGTGAGGACCGGGGCTGCCCTCTGATTTGAATGCGCCCCTGATTTTTGTAGACACAATGGACTGGTAGAGGGACGGATCGCGATGGTCTGACACGACCGTCGCAGTGAATGGTCAGACCTCCGTCTGCTCTGCCATTTCCAAGGCATCATCGACCTCGATTCCCAAGTACCTGACAGTGCTTTCAAGCTTCGTATGACCAAGTAGGAGTTGAACGGCTCTCAGGTTTTTCGTCCTGCGATAGATCAACGAAGCCTTTGTTCTCCTAAGGGTGTGGGCTCCGTACATAGTTGGATCAAGGCCAATGGCTGCCGCCCACGCTTTGACAATTCGAGCGTATTGCCTGCTGGATAGATGCTCTGAGGCGAGCAACCGGCTCGGGAACAAGAAGTCCTCGCTGCGCAGACGCGCCTGGCGCATCCAAGCCTCTAGAACCGTTCGGGTCTGCTCAGTGATTTCAAATTGCACTGGGTGTTGAGTTTTCTGCTGCATCACGATGGCCCGTGACGACACATGCTCCCCATGGGCAATGTCTCGGACCCGCAATTTGGTTAAGTCACAGGCACGCAGCTTGCTATCGATGGCCAAGTTGAAGAGCGCCAAGTCCCGGGTCTTATCTGCGAGCTGAAGTCTTACGCGGATAGCCCAGATATCTCTGACTCGAAGCGGGGCTTTCTGCCCGACAAGCTAAAGCTGTGCTCATTGGTTGCATGTCGCGATTCGTCATAACGCTGGCGTGATTTGGAAAGTCAATTTCAGGCGTAGCGAGCGACAGTGGCCAACGAATATCGTACTGAACCATGTCATTACGATTTACAACAAAAATAAGCGGGATTTATTGAAGATGAACTCGGGTTATTGGCTCAAAACGTGGTGCAGGGCCGCGGCATTGTTGGCCGCGTTTACATCATCGCTGGTGTTTGGCGCGGACAAACCGAACATCCTGGTGATTTTCGGCGATGATATTGGCATTACAAATATCAGCAAGTACAGCAATGGCATTATGGGGTATCAGACGCCCCACATTGATCGTTTGGCCAAGGAGGGGGTGATGTTCACCGATTATTACGGTGAACAAAGCTGTACGGCGGGACGTGCTGCATTCATCACCGGCCAGCACCCGGTGCGCACTGGCCTGACTAAAGTCGGCATTCCCGGAGCGCCCGTAGGACTCAAACTCGAAGACCCGACTCTGGCCGAATTGCTCAAGCCGTTAGGTTATACATCGGGCCAGTTCGGCAAGAACCACCTTGGGGACCGCGACGAATACCTGCCAACTAATCACGGATTCGACGAGTTCTTTGGCAACCTCTATCACCTCAATGCCGAGGAGGGGCCGGAGGACCCGGACTGGACCAAGAGTCCAGTCATCGACAAGATGATCCGTCCACGCGGCGTAATCCACAGCACCGTCGACGGCAAGATCGAAGATCTTGGTGCACTGACCAAAAAGCGCATGGAAACCATCGATGAGGAGTTTCTGGCCGCCTCTACCCGTTTCATGGACAACGCAGTCAAGGCGGACAAGCCGTTCTTTGTCTGGTTCAACGCCACGCGAATGCACTACTACACGCACATTAGTGACAAGGTCGCCGGCAAGTCAGGGCAGGGCGAGTACAACGATGGCATGCTCGAGCACGATGGTCATGTGGGTCAGTTGTTGAAAAAACTCGATGATCTGGGCATCGCCGACAATACCATTGTCATTTACACCACCGACAACGGCGTGCACTTCAACCAATGGCCGGATGCGGGCATCACACCTTTTCGCGGCGAGAAGAACACTAACTGGGAAGGTGGTTTTCGCGTTCCGGCCATCGTTCGCTGGCCGAACCATATCAAGCCTGATGTGATATCCAACGAAGTCATGTCAGCGCAGGACTGGGTGCCAACGCTCATGGCCGCGGCAGGGGTGCCCGACGTCAAGGCGCAATTGCTGAGCGGCTACCAGGCAGGTCCCAGGACTTTCAAGGTCCACCTCGATGGCTACAACTTCCTGCCGTATCTGGAGAATAAGGAGGTCAAGGGGCCTCGCACGGACTTTTACTACTTCAGCGATGACGGCAAGCTATTGGGTATGCGTGATGGCGACTGGAAAATCGTTTTTGCCGAGCAGCGCGCGCATCGCTTCGATGTGTGGCGCGATCCCTTCGTCGATCTGCGTATTCCCAAAATTTTCAACCTGCGTCGTGATCCATACGAACGAGCCGACACCGACTCCAACAACTACAACCAATGGTGGGACAAGAAAGTTGCTGTCGTTGCAATGCCGGCACTCATCCGGCTCCAGCAATTTCTGGGCACCTTCCAGCAGTTCCCTCCGCGTCAACGCCCTGCGACTTTCACTGCTGATCAGATGGTGGAAAAATTCATGCACTACCAGCCACAGTGAGTGATAGGCGTTCGGGCGCAATAGCGCTCGAACGAATGTCTGTATGTCGTCGGAGAGTGACGTCTTCTCAAGGACCGTTTCTGACCGTTTTCTGCCTCTCGCCTAGGGCAGTAATCGGCCAGAAGCAGCCTTTCGCGAAAGCTAACCAACGACTAAAACCAGGTACTTCAGACGAGCCACTCAGGATGCTGAGGCAAATATGCGCCCCCTTCGCCACCGCCGCGTCTATGTACTGCTAGCATAAAGCAAGCACTTTGAGGGAGGTCATCATGCTCAGCTGGCTCACTCAATAAGAAGCGATTGAGAACATAGCTTCCGGCAGCGACGCGCCGGAAATTATCTCAAATTGTCATGCGCTAACCGAACACATAAAACTACTTGATATTTGACGGCGACCGTAATGAACAAAACTAGGGATAATCATTTTGTAGCGCAATGGTACCAAGAAGGTTTTATGGATGCGCGAGACAACCAGCTCTGCTATCTAACGCGCCGAGACATACAACTGAAGAATGGTGAGACCAAGATTGTAGACTCAAAGAGGTGGCACACGCCTGCTCAAAAACTCTATAAAACAGACCTCTATTCGACATTCTTCGGAGCCGAGGTTAATGACGACATTGAGCGGAAACTTTTTGGCCCTATTGATGATAATGGCTCCAAGGCCGTTCGAGCATTTCTGTGTGATGACCAATCGCAATGGCATAACAATTTTCAGGATTTTTTCACCTATCTTGATGCGCAAAAGCTACGTACCCCGAAAGGTTTGGACTGGATCAAGAGCAAATATCCAGAACTGAGCCAGATGCAACTAATGATGGAGATGCAATCGTTACGTTCAATACATTGCACCTTGTGGGCTGAAGGCGTCCGAGAGCTAGTGTCTGCCGAACATTCTGATGTTAAATTTATCGTTTCCGACCATCCCGTCACCATTTATAACCATGCGTGTTCTCCCGAATCAGAATTGTGCAATTATCCCAATGACCCGGATGTTGCGTTAAAGGGGTCACAGACAATATTTCCGCTAAACAAGAATCGCTGCTTGATTTTAACGAACCTTGAATACGCTCGAGACCCTGACAACGTTAATCCAGTTGAGCAACGAACTAATGCCATCCGTGTTCGTCACAGCATGGTCAATACGATTGAGTTTATTAACTCTCGCAAGCTGACGGCAGATGAGGTTATCCAAATTAACCACATCATCAAGAGTAGATCCCAATCATGTGTAGCTGCTGGTAAAGAGGAATGGCTTTACCCTGAGAACCGAGTGACTGGCAACTGGGCTGATATACAGAACATTCTATTGCCGCCGACGAATCAAATTCACAGATTTGGTGGTGAGATGTATGCCCAGTTTGAAAATGGCGCCTTTCACTATCAGGATGCGTTTGGTCGGACAGAACCACAAAGAGAATATCTAAATAAAAATATTGATGAGACTCAGGTTGGACGTAACGATCTTTGCGGTTGCGGCAGTGGAAGAAAATATAAGAATTGCTGTCGAAACATCCCTGTTGATCTTCGAACCACTTGGGGAGTAGCAAGCATTCGAGAGCGAAATCTGGCATTTTGCAACTGTATTCGCAGCGTCCTTGGTCTCGATAGTGGTAAAATATGGTTAGACGTCAGACGTAAGCTATCTGACAACCAAATATCAGAAATCTATGACTTTTATTCAATTTTATGGCCTCGTGAAACTGATATTTACTCGTTACTGCCGAAGTCAGATGGAAAATTTCGAGGGCTTTATACAGGACCATTAGATGTTCGAGTTATCAGCGCACATGCAGTACCTATGGCATCTGTGTTTGATGAGTTCTTGATAGAAACGCCTATAACAAATCCTAATAACGTCAAGCCAGAATTCAGCCCAGTTAAATCGCCAGAAAAATTCAAGTATCAAGCATTAAAGGATTTTCTGTTTATGCTTGAAATGGAACCATATATCGGGCTCGGGTTGGTAAACATAATTCCTAACCCCATTGAATTTGACCTCGACCTGATGAGCGCCATGATGGAAATGGCTAGGGCGCGATCTAAAACACGCCCAAGAGATGTACTTTGCGAACAAGATCATCTATTACACTATAGATTATTTATTGAGGATTTGTTAAATACGATGGCAATGACGCCTAAAAACGTAAAAGTGCGAACACTAGTTCAACAGTTTCGACTGTCTGAAGAAGAGGCAGCAGAGGCTATTTTCGAATTAGAAAACAATGCAGAGGCCTCACCACTGATGATGTTGCAACAGATGAACTCTGGTAATGGCGGACAGTTCATCCAGTCTAAAATGGGACCAAACTATGAAATGGCACTGTTCATAGCACAAGTTACTGGCTCGGTATTGGTCACAGACAGTGGATCGAGATGGCACGAATTAGTTACAGCACAGCATCGAAACCAAGGAATTATCAATTATCCATGGGGTGATGCCTTGGACCAACTAGGTTTGATCCCTCTTGATTACCAACTCCTGGAAACACACCGCAAGTCTCAGGGTCAATTCGCTACGATCAGAAATCTTATGAAATCGGCAGACCGATTGATTTTGGATAATGACCGAAATCCTGCTAGATTGACTTTACTTGCCGATCAAACTTCAAATTTTATCGCTCGAATTGCACAGGCTGTAGAGCCAGTAACATCTATTACGTTGAAGACATTAAGCCCTGATGGTGGGTTCTATGATGCGTATATCCAACGCTTACTGGCTCGGTCTAGCTGCCCAAAGTACGACCATCAGGTCAGATCGGTTTATGGCATTGCACTTACAAGTTAATTTCCAGCTAGAAAAAGCCTTGTTTTCTCAAATGAAATCAGTCCGAGCAAAGGCGTAAGTCTTTGTAAAATTTTTTGTTTGCCTCACGCGAGTCAACGCTTCTGGCCATAAATCAACTGTTAAAAGCAGCGGTTATTGGCTAAATTCTGCCGCTGCTGACCGGCAGCTAAGGGTCGATTTCTGCCCTTCGCGACAGGCCGCTATCGGCCAGAAGCGGACTTTAACAATCTGGGAGTGCGTGGGCTCCATCTGGTTCGCAGACACGCCTGCTAACATCCGACATCGACCTCAATGCGCTCCCAGTCGCGCATTGAGGTCGAGACTCACGGTCAATCGAGAAGGGCAACCTGCACGTCGCGCGCACCTTTGTAAGGGTTCCTGCCATGCCAGACCTGCAGGTTGTCGAGGATCATCACATCGCCATTGCGCCACGGCCAGCTGTAGGTGACTTGATCGAGAAGCTTATAGATTTGGTCAATCTCAGCGGGTTCCAGGCATTCTCCGTTGCCAAGGGTCGTGCCGCTTGGATACTTCTGACTTTTCAGAAACTCGAAAGCAGGATCTACAACCTGCCGCCCATGCACAATCGAGCGATACAGTTTTTTCCGGGTATGCGGATGAACGACGAACGCATCGAGCGAGGTGAGAACGGTCAGGCCGCCATCCTCATTCCAGATTGGCTCCAGGCCACGCTGCGCACATATCGCCTCGACTTGCGCGCAAGACTCGGTCTCGAAAGACAGATTCCATCCGCGTTGGTCCATATGCTCATAGGACGCGCAATCGGCAGTGCTTTTCGGGGCGAAGTTCATGGCTGTCCGAGTACCCATCCGCTCGATTTTCGCGACGAGTTCCGGCGCCATATTGTCGACCAGATTGCGCACGTCACCAATCACGGTTTCGCCGCCGACAGCGGCGGTCTGGCAGGAAAAGAAGGCAATGCGCTTTGGGTAATCACGGCGGTATGCCATTTCAGAATGCAGCCCCAGCTTGATTTCGGCTGCCAGCCGGGTGGCTTCCATGACCCTTGCGCTGATCGCGGCGCGCGGCGCGCGGCCGCCGGCATAGCCCCCTTGAAATTCGGGATATGCCGCAATGAATGAAGAGAAATCTGCAGTTTGTTTTACCGCAAAGCCTCGCAACACGATGCCGCCATATTGTGTGATGAGGTTATCTAGAACCGGCCGCACAGCATCTGACCATTGTTGAAAACTGGCCCGGTCAAGCAGGGTACTGCCCTTTGGCTCGATAAACAGCGGCGGTCTTCCTGGATACAGTTCATGGCATTGCACATCTGGGCCCAATGCATCTACGCGTACGGTAAAGATGCGTTCGGCTTGCTCCACTTTTGAAGTGTTCATCGGTGTCTTCCTGTTCTTGTTTTTTTAAAGTCGACAGCAACAATGTCGCGTATTTCAGTCGCGATAGGAGGGGTCGATTCGATCCAGCTCTCGGCGCACAGCGTTCCATTCCCGTTCGCCGCGAAGGGTATTGCCGCCGAATGTCTTGCGACTCTGCTCGAGGGTTTCAGTGCTGGGCATAATCAGCTCGTTCGCGGTCATGGCGTCGACCTGGATCCGGCAGGCGGCTTCAAGCCAGTAGATATTGAAAAAGGCTTCGGCAATGGTGCGGCCGCAGACCAGCAGACCATGGTTTCGCAGGATCATGGCGTTGTGAGACCCGAGGTCCGCGATCAGGCTGTCTTGTTGAGCCACATTGACCTCCGGCCCTGAAAAGTCGTGATAGGCAAGGCGCCCAAGGAACATGTGCGAATGCTGCGAAATCGGCAACAAGCCACAGGCCATGGCGCAAACCGCCGAGGAAGCGCGGGTGTGGGTATGCAGCACACACAGGGCGTCATGGCGCGCACGATGGATGGCAGTGTGGATTACATAAGCAGCAGGGTTGAGGCCGAACGCCTCCGGTGGCTGATAAATGATGTCACCGTTCAGATGGATCTTGTACAGGCTTGAGGCAGTGACCTCCTTGTACAGCAAACCAAACGGATTGAGCAGAATGTGCTCGGGCTCGCCCGGCACGCGAACCGTGATGTGGTTGTAGATCAAATCAGTCATGCCATAGAGATGCAGGGCCCGATAGAGCGCAGCCAGCTCGATTCGGGCCGACCATTCAGCATCGGAAATGGAAGGGTCGCGTGATGTATTGGGTGGCGTGGGAGTGTTGTCGGCATAGCAGGTCACATTCAAATGAGTTTCCTCCTGGCGGTTCCGGGCCTTTGCCCATCGGCTCTACACGTCGGGACGACATGGGGTGCCTGCACTCGAATATATTGGCAATCCTGCATCGCTGTGATGCCTTACCGGGAAACAGTGATTCCGTACAGGAATCGCGTGCTAGGATTGGCGACTATCTTTGATGCGAGACAGTGCCGATGAGAACGGAAGACCTGAGGCTTTTCCTGGCAGTGACGCGGCACCGCAGCCTGCATCAGACCGCGGCGACTCTCGGCATGACACAGTCGGCCTTGTCCAAGGCACTGGCGCGGCTCGAAGGTGATACCGGCATGCCGGTTTTCGAGCGGACTTCACGTGGCGTAGCGCTGACCTGTGCCGGGCAACGCTTGGTGGAACACGCGCGCAAGGTGACGCTCGCTTTCGATGACATGGAGAACGAGCTCAATGACCAGCGTGCTGCGCGGGCAGGTAAAGTCCGGCTCGCGACCTTCCCTCACCTGGTGTCTTCCTTCGCGCCATTGCTGGCCCAGTTCTTTGTCAGGCGCCCTCTCGCGACATTCTCCATCGAAACGGACCTGAGCCAGGGGCTGCTTGAAGCATTGCAAAGTGGCGATGTGGACCTGATCTGTACATCGGCACCCAACGCAGTCCCGCCGGGTATTTCCTGGTGCCCGTGGGGGGCCGTGAACTTGAGGATTGTCACGCGCATCGGACATCCGCGCCGAGCCAGCTTTCGCTCCCTGGCAGACCTTGCCGGGGAGCGCTGGGCATTACCCGGAACCTCGCTTACAGTCAGGCAGTACTTGGAGGAAAAATTCCTCGCGCTGGGCCTGCCATCGCCCTGTGTTGCCGTCGAAAGCAGCAGCCCGCCGAGCGACTTTGCCGAGTTGTTGAGGTCCTCCGACCTGCTCGGGTTGATGCCCTCACAGTTTATCAACCAGCCTGGGGGACAGGGCTTGACCGTGATCGAAGGCGCGGGCATGGGGTGGCAACACGAACTGGCAGTGATGTGGCGCACAGGGGCTTATCTGTCGCCGCTGTGCCAGGACTTTCGAGAGGCAATGCTTCTGTTTGGGAAAAGTGAATAGATCCGCATCATGCGGCTATTGGTGTAGAGCCAAGTGGTCGAATATTCAAGCGATGTAGTGATTACTGCTGAGCATGCCCCCGATTTTTTCTGTTCTGGATTTCCCTGAAACAGCGAAGAGCGGCCAGCTTGCGATGGCCGCCAAATAACCCACAATGATCAGATACGTTCGACGCCGGTCTTGCCAGATGCGACCAGGCGATCCAGCAAATGAGCTGGTTGGAACCACATGGCTCCATAGGCACCAAGGGCCTCCCGGTAATGACCGATTCGCTCCAGCACATGCGCAAGCCCCAGCCCTTCTGCGTAGTGCAATGGGCCTCCGCGCCAGGCTGGGAAGCCGTAGCCATTAATCCAGACCAGATCGATGTCGCTGCTGCGCTGGGCGATGCCTTCGTCGAGCAACTGGATGCCTTCGTTGATCAGCATCAACAGGCAGCGGTCGTGGATTTCCTGATCGCTGATGACGCGACGCTGGATGCCCAGTTCGCCAGCGATCTGCTCGGCCAGTGCAACCACGTCCGGGTCATCCTTGCGCTCGCGGCCTTCATAGAGGTAATAGCCGCGACTGGTTTTCTGTCCGAAACGGCCGAGGCCGTAGAGCGCATCGGCAAGTTTGCAGTAGCCGGGATCATGGGCAATGACTTCACGGCGCGATTCGCGCACCAGGAAGCTGACATCGATGCCCGCCAGATCGTGCATGGCGATGACTCCCATCGCCATGCCGAAGCCAGTGAGCACGTGGTCAATCTGCGCAGGCGTGGCACCTTCCAGCAACAGACGGTGAGCCTCGCGCGAATAAGGTTCGAGCATGCGATTGCCGATAAAGCCGAAGCACACCCCGGAAACCACCGGGATCTTGCCGATGCGTTTTGCGATTTTCAGCGTCGTGGCCAGGACATCGGGGGCCGTGGCCGTGCCGCGCACCACTTCGAGCAGGCGCATGACATTGGCCGGGCTGAAGAAGTGCAGGCCGACGACGTCCTGTGGCCTGCGCGTGACGGCGGCAATGGCATCGACATCGAGGGTGGAGGTATTGCTGGCGAGAATCGCCCCCGCCTTGCACACCTCATCCAGAGTACGAAACACCTGTTGCTTGATGGACAAGTTCTCGAACACGGCTTCGATCACCAGGTCAGCGTCGGCGATATCGGCGTAGTCCAGGGTGCCGTGGATCAGTGCCAGTCGCTGCTCCATCTGCTCGGCCGTAAGCTTTCCGCGATGGAGACTGGTGTCGTAGTTTTTGCGGATTAGTGCCAGGCCGCGCTCAAGGGCATCGCCCTTGAGCTCCAGCAGCGTCACCGCCATGCCCGCATTGGCGAAGTTCATGGCTATCCCGCCGCCCATGGTGCCTGCGCCGATGACCGCGACCCGGTTAACCGGACGAATCGACGTTCCAGCGTCCAGCCCCGGCAACTTGCCGACTTCACGCTCGGCGAAGAACACATGGCGCAGGGCCTCGGACTCGGTGGAAGCCTCGGCCTCTTTGAACAGCTCGCTCTCCCTGGCCAGGCCCTCGGCAAGCGGCAGATTGCAGGCTGCTTCAATCGCCGCCACTACCCGCTGCGGTGCGCTCTGGCCTACCCAGCGCGACTGATTCGCCGCGCGATAGTCGGCGAAATAGCCCGCCAGCAAGGCTTCGCCCGGGTTCGGGTGCGGCCAGTTCGGGCGGCACGGGCGGCCCGGCGCCTGTCTGGGAATCAGTGCTGCGGCCAATGACTTGGCCGTTTCGAGCAAGCTATCCGCGGTGGGTGCCACCCAGTCGAGCAGCCCCAGCACCAGTGCTCGATGGGTGTCGATCTGTTCGCCGGACGCAATAATTTTCAGCGCCGCAGCGGCGCCGATCAGGCGCGGCAAGCGCTGGGTGCCACCGGCGCCGGGCAGCAAGCCAAGCTTGATTTCCGGCAGACCCAGGCGCGCGCCGGCTTCAGCCACACGGTAGCCGCAGGCCATGGCGAGTTCTAGCCCACCGCCCAATGCCAGCCCACCGATGGCGGCGATCAGAGGTTTGTCTAACTCGGTCAGACGGGTCAGCAGGCTTGGCAGGTCCGGCCTGGCGAAAGACGCCGGGCTACCAAACTCGGAAATGTCGGCGCCGGCGCTAAACACAGAACCTTCACCGTGGAGAATAATCGCTTTCACGCTGGTGTCCGCGGCGGCGCGTTCACAGGCCTCCAGCAATTGTTCGCGCAAGGCCTGGCCGAGAGCGTTGACGGGAGCACTGGCGAGGCCGATCAAGGCCAGCGGACCTTCGCAGCGATAATTGATTGAGCTATTCATATGTGATCTCTCTGTCGGATGAAGAAAATAAGCTGTCTTCACCCAGTGGGTTCTTCCTGAAACGGTTACTGATCACGATCAGAACTGTGCGGCATCCAGCAAATAGAGGCTTTCACTGCCGGCCTTGACCGATGCCGCGAGCGAATGCACGCGTGGCAGCAGGCGCGCGAAGTAGAACCGCGCGGTGCCCATCTTGCTGACGTAGAAATCATCCTCGGCCTGTTTGCCCACGGCCGCCTTGGCCATCAGTGCCCACATGTAGGCGTAAGTGGTGTAGCCAAATACCTGCAGGTACTCGACCGACGCGGCGCCAATTTCGTTCGGGTTGTTCTGGGCCCGATCCAGCAGCCAGGCAGTCAACTCGTCGAGCGTATCCAGGGCGGCGCTCAACGGATGGATGAACTCGCTCAGATCGGTACTGGCGCTCAGGATGAACTGGCGAATCTCGTCGGCAAACTGCCTGTAGAGTGCCCCGCCGCTGCCAACGATCTTGCGTCCCGCCAGGTCCAGCGCCTGAATACCATTGGTGCCTTCGTAGATCTGAGTGATGCGCACATCGCGCACCAACTGCTCCTGACCCCACTCGCGAATGTAGCCGTGGCCGCCGAAAATCTGCTGGCCATGCACTGTGGCTTCCAGCCCCATGTCAGTGAGAAATGCCTTGGCAACCGGAGTCAGCAAGGCCACCAGCCCTTGCGCGCGCTGGCGTGTCGGCGCGTCTTCACTGTACTTGGCGGTGTCCAGTTGCAGAGCCACGTAGCTGGAGAAAGCACGCCCACCTTCATTCAAGGCTTTCATGGTCAGCAACATACGGCGCACGTCCGGGTGCACGATGATCGGATCGGCGGCTTTTTCACTGGCCTGTGGGCCGGTCGGGGCACGGCTCTGAATACGCTCGCGGGCATATTCGACAGCGTTCTGGTAAGAGCGCTCGCCCTGCGCGAGCCCCTGGATACCCACGCCTAGGCGCTCGTAGTTCATCATGGTGAACATCGCCTCCAGGCCCTTGTTCGGCGTGTCAACGATCCAGCCAGTGGCCTGGTCGAAGTTCATCACGCAGGTGGCGGACGCCTTGATGCCCATCTTGTGCTCGATGGAGCCGCAGGACAGCGAGTTGCGTTCGCCCAGCGAACCGTCGGCATTGACCATCACCTTGGGCACCAGAAACAGCGAAATGCCTTTTGCCCCGTCGGGAGCACCCGGGAGTTTGGCCAGTACCAGGTGGATGATGTTTTCGCTCAGATCGTGTTCGCCGCCGCTGATGAAAATCTTGCTGCCGCGGATTGTGTAGCTGCCATCAGCCTGGGGTTCGGCCTTGGTGCGGATCAACCCCAGATCGGTGCCGGCGTGGGCCTCGGTCAGGCACATCGAACCGGTCCAGGTGCCGGCATACATGTTTGGCAGATAGCGTTCTTTCAGTTCCTGGCTGGCGTGGGCCTTGAGCGCCAAGCAGGCACCCGCCGTCAGCATAGGGTACAGGCCGAACGACAGATTGGCCGAGTTGACCATTTCTTCAATCTGGGCGGAGATCGCCTTGGGCATGCCCATGCCGCCAAACTCCGGATCGCCACCGACACCGCCCCAGCCACCTTCGGCAAATGCACGGTAGGCCGCCGGGAAACCGTCCGGCGTGGTCACTGCACCGTCGTTCCAGGTGCAGCCTTGCTCGTCGCCACTGCGTAACAGCGGGGCGATGATATCGGCGCTGATCTTGCCGGCTTCCTCAAGGATCGCAGCAGCCGTCTCTTCGTCGATAATCTCGGCCAACCCGGGCAATTGAGCCCAGAGCCTGGACACTTCGAAGACTTCATTGAGAACGAAGCGCATGTCGCGCAGGGGGGCTTTGTAAACAGACATGATTGGCTTACTCGGACATTGTGAGGGCATGTGGCACGCCCGTTTTTTTGGAATTGTCGGTTTCGCTGAGTTGCTTCCCCGGTTCAGCCGGCGCAGCACGACGGTTCAGTGAGGGCCCACGCAGCAGGAAGTAGGACAGTGCCGGAATCAGGATCAGGGCCCCGAGCATGTTCCAGAGAAACATGAAGGTCAGCAGGATGCCCATGTCGGCCTGGAACTTGATCGGCGACCAGGCCCAGCACACCACGCCGGCAGCCAGGGTGATGCCGACCAGACCAACCACCCGGCCGGTAAAGGCCACGGCGTTGCGGTAGGCTTCGGACAGCGGCATGCCGCTGCGCTGGAACTGCAATTGCACGCTGAGCAGGTACAGCGCGTAATCCACACCGATGCCCACGCCCAGGGCAATCACCGGCAAGGTCGCGACCTTCACACCGATGCCCATGGCCACCATCAACGCTTCGCAGAGGATCGAGGTCAATACCAGCGGCAACAAGGCCACCACCGTCGCGCGCCAGCTGCGGAAGGTGATCAGGCAGAACAGGGTCACCGCCAGGTACACGTACAGCAGCATGGTGTGGTTGGCTTCGCGCACCACGATGTTGGTTGCCGCCTCGATGCCGGCGGTGCCGGCGGCCAGCAGAAACTGGCGATCCGGGGTGCTGTTCTCCCTGGCGAACTTGTCGGCGATCGCCACCACCGCGTCCAGCGTTTCGGCCTTGTGGTCCTTGAGGTAGGCAATGACCGGCATCACCGAACAGTCGTTGTTGAACAACTCCGGGGCATTGACCGAAGCCTGTTGCGCGCCGTAGTTCAACACGTCCTGGTTACGCTGGATGTTATTGAGCTTGGGGTTGCCCTCAAAAGAACCGGCTGTGATTTGGCGTACCGCATTGACCAGCGATGAGGTCGCTTGCACACCCGGATATTGCTGCAGCTCCCAGGCCAGACGGTCGGCCAGGACCAGCGTCTGGTAGTTCAGGCAGCCTTCGGCCGGGGTCTTGATCATTACCGCGAACAGGTCGCTGGACAGCGCGTAGTGGCCCGTGATGTAGGCGTTGTCGCGGTTGTAGCGCGAGTCGGCGCGCAGCTCCGGCGCACCACTGTCGAGGTCGCCGATCTTCAGGTGGGTACTGACCGCGAAACCGGCGATACCCAGGACCAGGGCCCCCAGCACGGTCCCGATGGCCCACTTGCGGGTGGTGAAGCGGTCGAGCAGGTCCCACAGCTTGCCGAAGCCGCGGTGCTCGGCAGCGCGGTTGTCGATCTTCAGTGCACGTTCGGCTGCTTTCTTGCCAACGCCGACGTACGACAATGCCACCGGCATCAACAGCAACGAAGTGAAGATCAGTACGGCCACGCCAATGCTGGCGGTAATGGCCAGGTCCTGGATCACCGGAATGTCGATCAGCATCAGCACGGCGAATCCGACCGCGTCGGCCAACAGCGCGGTGACACCGGCGATGAACAGGCGGCGGAAGGTGTAGCGTGCGGCGATCAGCTTGTGCGTGCCGCGAGCGATGTCCTGCATGATGCCGTTCATCTTCTGCGCGGCATGGGACACGCCGATGGCAAAGATCAGGAATGGCACCAGTACCGAATAGGGATCAATGGCATAGCCCAGCCAAGCGACGATACCCAGTTGCCAGATCACCGCGATCAGCGAGCAGCCAACCACCAGCAGGGTGCTACGCACGCACCGTGTGTAGGCGTAGATGATGATCAACGAAGTGACCACGGCCAGGCCGAAGAACATCATCACCTGAATCAGGCCGTCGATCAGGTCGCCGACCAACTTGGCAAAACCGATGACGCGAACCTTGTACTTGCCCTTGCCCTCTTCCCCGGCCTTGCGCGCCGCGCTGTCACCGCCGTACTCGATCTTGTCGCGCAGCTGTTCTTCGAGCTGCTGGCCGAACTGATGGTAATCGATGCCAAGGCCTGTGGCCGAAGCCTTGTCCAGCAGCGGCACGATCAACATGGTCGACTTGAAGTCGCTGGCCACCAGGCTACCGACGATGCCGGAGCGGTTGATGTTCTGGCGCAGCTGTTCGATATCCTTGGGCGTACCCTGGTAGGTATCGGGCATCACCGGGCCACCCTGGAAACCTTCCTCGGTGACTTCGGTCCAGCGCACCGCCGGGCTCCACAGCGACTTCATCCAGGCGCGGTCGACGCCTTCGGTGAGGAACAACTCGTCGTTGACCCGCTTGAGCACGTTCAAGTACTCGGGGTCGAAGATGTCGCCCTCGGTGTTTTCGATCACCACTCGTACCGAGCTACCCAGGCCGCGCAATGACTTGCGGTTTTCCAGGAAGTTCTTGATGTACGGCTGGCTCTGCGGAATCATCTTCTCGAAGCTGGGACGCAACTCCAGGCGGGTTACCATCATGTAACCCAGCACAAGGGTGATCACTGCCATGAGCAACATGAACAGGGGACGGTGATTGAAGACCCACCGTTCCAGCCGGTTACCGGAACTTCGATCGAAGTCGTGTAAGTTGCAGATCACCGGCATGGTGTCTTGCTGAATATTGCCCATGTCAGGGTACTCGCTCTAATTGATACAGTTCTTATTCTTGTGAAAGCACGCGTGCACCACGGTTGCCGACCAACACCAGTGCGCCGTCGGCGGCCTGAACGGCGCCGGCGACCGGTGACGGGTTCTGCTGCGCCATCAACTTCAAGCCTTGCCCGCCAACTTGGCTGACCATTCGGTGCCCGGCCTGGGTAAACAGCTCGTAATGGCCGTTGGTGTCCACGGTGGCGGCGGTGATGTTCGCTTGCAGACCTGTATTGAGCGGGCTCCAGTTGGCGCCGCCATCTGTGCTGCGAAACACGTGCCCGCGCAGGCCATAGACCAGCACTTCGCCGGGCTTGCCGACGACACCGAAAAAACTGCCTTGATACGGTGTCTGCAAGGCCAGGAAACGCTGCTGGGCGTCATCCCACTTCAGCAGCAAGCCCTGTTCGCCAGCGATGTACAGCGCATCGCCGGCGGCGGCGATGGCATTGAGGTGCAGACCTTGCGGGTTGTCGGTACGGTCCTGGAACGGGGTCCAGTGCTTGCCGCCGTCTTCGGTGCGCAGGATCAGGTTGAATACGCCAACCACGTAACCGAGTTGGTCATTGGCGAACCAGACGTCGAGCAGCGGCTTGTCGGCGCCCTCTTTCGTCAACCGCTGGCCGTCTTCGACGAGCTGTGGCCATTGCTCGTTGCCCGATTCAGCCAGGGCCAGTGCGCTGTAATGTTTGACCAGCAGGTCGCCGATCTGGCGGCCATCCAGTTGTTTGCTCCAGGTAGATCCAGCGTCGCTGCTGTGCAGCACGACACCATCGCTACCCACGGCCCAACCTTGCTGCGGCGTAGGAAAGGACACGGCATTGAGATCGGCACTCACCGGCACGCTGGCCTGAAGCCAGTTCTTGCCAGAGTCGTCGGAGTAGAGAATGTGACCACGCTGCCCAACCGCGACCAGGCGATCACCCGCACGGGCCGTGGCCAGCAAGGGGCTGCGCACTGCCAGGGCACTGAGCCTGGCTGGCTGGTCCAGCACGTCAACGAAGTTGGCGGCCTGGGCGACGCCCTGTGACAGTACCAGCGAGGCACCCAGCGCTAGCAACAGGCACTTTTTGTAAGAACCCATACTGCATCCTCTTGAGAAAACTGCGCCGGGGGTCGCAAGACCCACCCCCGGCGTTGGAGTCGGGCGCGCAGGTATGGAATGGATCACCTGGGCGCTTTATCACAGAGTGCTTAGCGAATGCCTGCACCGGCCAGGGACTCAGGCGACCACTGTGCCTTGGAGAGCGGCTCGATGTACTTGATGCCGCCGTAAGGGCCTACAACACCATTGATGTTGTAGGAACCGCCGACCAGGTCGTAGATCATGAACGGCGTGGAGTCCGGCACCTGCTTGTCGTAACCCTGGCTGAGGAAGGCAAAGGAACCACGGTAGAGCTGACCACGGGCGTCGTATTGGTCGGAAGCCAAAGCTGCCCAGCTGTCTTCATCCAGGTAGAAGCGACGCTTCTGGTAGATGTGACGTGCACCGGCCTTCAGGTTGCCTTCAACGACCCACACACGGTGTTTCTCCCAACGCACGAAGTCAGGAGACAGGTGGTTAGGGGTGGTCAGCGACTTCGGATCTGCAACGTAGGTCAGCTTGTAGGTGTTGTAAGGCAAGATCATTTCCTGCTTGCCCACCAGCGTCCAGTCGTAGCGGTCCAGCGCGCCGTTGAACACAAACCCGTCGTCGAAGGTACCGGCACCGGCGGTACCTGGGTTGGGTGTGTCATAGGCCAGGCTGGGGGCCAACTTGACGCGACGCTGGCCCGGCAGGTACTGCCAGGCGCGGCGTGGTTGTTGCAACGGGTCGGCGGCGTCCTTGATCATCAGCGCCTCGCCGGCACGGCGTGCAGGGCCGGTGTAGGACACTTTTATCTGGTAGTACACATCGGCGCTGCTGATCGGCTGCGACATGTTCTCGTAGATCGGGTAGCTAATGAACGTCTGTCCGGTAGTGGCCAGGCTTGGCACACCCGCCGAGTCAACGTTCCAGGAGTCATACTTGGAGGTGATGTTGACGCCCTGGTAACGCAGCAGGAAGTTCCACATCGCCTCGGCACCGTTGTGCGGGATGGGGAATGGCACACCAGGCAGAACGTTGTCGATGGCCAGGCCGCCTTGCAGGGACTTGGCGCCGCTGGCGTTCTTCAAAGTGTTGTCCAGCACAACCTGAGGCAACGCTACGGTGCGGTGAGTCGGGTAGACATCAACGCGGAACGTGGGAAAGCGCTTGGCCAACTCAGCCGTGGTGGCAGTGAGCATGCCCTTGTATTTGTCGACGTTCTTACCATCGATCACCAGCAGCGGCTTTTCGCTGGCAAAGGGGTCCGGACGCATGGTGTCGCCCGATTTGAAACTGGCCGGCGCGGTGGTCAGGCCACCGGTGTAGGCAGGAATCGATCCATCGGCATTGGCGGCCTTTTCAGCGCCTACCAGAGTCAGGCTGGTGCCGAGCTTGGCAGCTTCCTCGGCGGTTACTGCCGCCTGCGCATGTGCGCCCAACGTCATGGCCATGGAAGCGGCCAACAGAGTTTTGACGAATTTCATGTAGTTGTTCTCCTGCTTAGTATCTAAGCAATGGGTGTATCAGAAGGTGGTTTTCAGCGTCAGGTACACGGCACCACGGTCTTCTGTGGTTGCGCCGCCGCCCGAGAAGGCCGAATAACCACCGGCGTAGCAGGCATAGTTCTCGTTGCCACTGAAGGCATTCGGGGTCGATCCATCGCCACTTCCGGCGTTGGCTGCACCGGTGCTGTTGCCGCTGACGTTGCATTTGTCAGTCTTGCCAAAGGAATCCACATACTTGAGGTCGACAAAGTATTTGTTGTAAACGATGGCGCCGATGCCAGCGGCATAGTTGCCGGTGTCCTTCGCACCACCGGCGACCACAGGAGACACACCATCGAGGCCCACGTTGACGGACATCGGCGCGTTCAAGTCCACGCCCGGGAACACCTGGTACCAGGTTGGTGTGAAGTTGACGGCGATACCCCAGTTGTCGCGGGTCGGCGCATCGATACCGCGGTAAGTGCTCTTGCCCTTGTAAAGCGCTTCATTCTTGCTATCGAGCTTGAGCAGGTTGCTGTAATACAGTTCTGCGAGCAGCACGGCCTGGTCGAACACCGGCGTCTTGGGCAGGGTCATCAGGCCGTTGAGCGTCCAGTGCAGCGTTTCCCCGGTGGCGCTCATGCTGTCGCCGTTGTGCGGGACGTCGTAGATGACACCGGTGGCCGCCGTACGTGCCGGCAACAGGCCAAGACCTTGCCCGAACCCCAGTGGGCTGGTGGTGCTGACGACGGCCGGGATACTGGCCAGCGGCATGTTTTCGCGAATGTTCAGGTCGCTGCCGACACTGATGCCGCCGAAATCCTTGGACAGGCTCAAACCGTAGATATCGACTTCGTCGGAGTACGCCAGTTGATAGGTGGCGGTGCTCAACGAATTCAGCGTGTTGACAACAGCTGGCACCTGGCCCGCTGGACGCGTGCCATTGGGGTTGGCCGACGTGACCCCGCGAGTGTCGAGCCAGGCCTGCGGCAGGATGTCCGAGGTCTTTCGGTAGTAGACGCCGAGGGTGCCGTCCAGCCACTCCGGTGACCACTTGGCCATCACGCCCCAGTCGCCTTGATTGCGTGGGGTCAGGTCGTCGCCGCGACGCACGTTGGTCAGTGCGTTGCAGGGGGCGACACCGCAACCGAGCGGGCTGCCCGGCGTGATGGAGTTGGTGTTGCCCAGCAGGAACGACTGAGCGCCGAAGCCCACCAGGTCGGAAGCGCCATAATAGGTGCCGGCCTCCGGCAGGCGAGCGGCATTCCAGTCCAGAAAATACTGGGCACCAATGGTCAACTCGGGGTTGACGGTAAAGGACATCGAAACCTGGTCACGTGGCACGAACAGTTCCTTGGCCTCGGTACCGGGCGACGCCGCCAGCTTGGCCAGGTCCAGGCCGGACTGGCCATAGCTGACCGAGTGCACCGGGTTGAGCAGGGTCTCGCCCCAGAATACGTTGTGTTGACCCGCCTTGATGCTGAACAGCGATTGTTCGCCGACTTCGGTGCTGTAGAAGACGAAGGCATCGAGAATTTCACCCGACGGCCCGGAGTAATAGCGCTGGGCATAGTTGCTTAGGTGCGGGCTGCCATTACCGACGTTGTCGTTGGTGACACCGGCCAGGCGTGGGTCGTTGAGAATCAGCCCCGAGGTATCGCCATTGCCGTTGACGAACGGGTTGGAATTCGAGCCAGTATTGTCATAGGCCTTGTCATACCAACTGGCGGCGCTGACGCGAAAACCCATGTTCTGTTTGTAAACAACGTCCATCTCGGTCAACAGGTCAACACGGTTGGTGATGTTGGTGCCCGACTTGCGAAAGTTGTAATCGCCGTCGTTGTTGTTCGGCGTGCCGAGCATGCGCTTGTCGGCGCTTTCGGTGCGTACGCCGTAGTTGTACTTGACGGTGTTATCCAGGCGTACTGACCAATCCGGGCTTGCGGTATCGAACTCGAACGCTTGGGCTACCGGCATGAATGCAACGAAAATAGCTATGGCCAGCGGACTGCGACGCAGGGTGAAGGAGTGATTGTGTTTCATATGGCTAGCTCCGATTCTTATTATTGTTAGGGATGCTTGGACCGACGGAATCCCTCCCTTGGCCACCGGCAAGCGGGGGAAAAGTCGTAGTAACCTGACACTCGAACAGTTAATTGAACCGCTCGGTCAAGATGGGCGACCCGACACCAGCTTCGTGGATAGCTATTGGTGTCGAGGGCCCGTTTAGCCTTAGTGGAAGGCTGTGAGATCCTGTGGTTCGATATCGTTCGCCTCGCAGTAATCCAGGTAGCGCTGGAGCGAGGTTTTCCAGTTCTCGATGGCCATGACCTTATCGTTTTCATCGACGAAGATGAGGTCTCCGCTCACGATCACCAGCGTCACCATGTATTCACCACCTTCGGTGCTGACGACTTCCGGCTGGTGAGTGGATGCAGCGGTCTCGTAGACAACGCTGCCCGGCCCGGCGATCCAGTCGTGCTCTTTGTACTTCCAATGGCCTTCCATGGTGTACACGATGACGGTGCCGGAGTGATGGTGCTTGGGCAGTACCATGTCGATGGGCGCCTTCATCATGACGATGATCTCGCCGCGAATCGGGTCGAGTTTGAAGTACTTCAGCAAGACGTTGTCCGCAAAAGGGGTGAAGGGAACCCAAGGCAACGACTCGCCGTGCATGACGGCAGTTTCAACTTGTTGAAAAAGCATGATTATCTCCGTTCTATTGTTTTTGCCAGAAGCTGACCGCTCGGTTTGACCGACGACGATGTACGCGCTCGACTGATCCAGCACGAGGTGAAGACTTCTGGGAATTGGGTGGATCAGTTAAGAGGGGTACCGGTCAATGTCGCGCGCAGCATCTTGCGCGGTGCATTGCCGTAATCGGCTACTGCGTAGTGCTGGCACAGCAGGTTGTCCCACATCGCGACTGTGTTGGTTCGCCACTTCAGGCGCACCTGGTACTCCGGAATCGCGGCCTGGGAAATCAGATAGTTCAACAAATTATTAGCTTCGGGCTTGAAGTCCTGGCCGCATCGGACGTCCTTGAACGTGTAGAAATTCGAGAAATGGGTGGTGAACGCCGAGTTGACGAACAACACCTTTTCGCCCGTCTCAGGATGGATGAGCACGACCGGATGCTCGGCGACGGGGTTCTTCGCGGCCATCGCGTGACGATCGGCAATCGGCATCTGGGCGAAAAAGGCGTGCTCGGCATCGTGCTTGGCGTACAAGCCATCGATTCGTTGCTTGACGGTGTCGGGCAGGCTTTCATAGGCCATCACCATGTTGGACCAAATGGTGTCGCCGCCGGTCTCCGGACCCAGTTCGCAACGCAACACCGCGCCGCGGGGCGGTGCCTTCTTGAAGGTGACATCGGCATGCCAGAGGTTTTCGCGGCTGATCTTTTCGACCATGTTCTGCTTGTTGGGGTCGAGATTGCGGTACAGCATCAGCAACTTGTCCGCTTCCGGATGGCTAGGCGCAACGGGATGGGCTTCCAACTCGGCGAATTGCGCGGCGAAGTTCTGCTGTTCCATCGGGGTAATATCCTGATCACGGAAGAACAGGACTTTATGCTTGAGCCACAGCGCCCGAATTTCGGCTATGACGTCCAGATCCAGTGCAGCATCGGCCAGGCTGATATTGCTGATCTCGGCGCCGATGGCGGGTGTGCAAAGCTCCACCCTGATCGAATGCTGAAGAACCGAAGGGCGGATGATCGCCGGTGCCACTGGGCTGGATGGCGGAGCACCGTCTTGAAAAGCTGTTGTTTTTATCATTGTAATCTCCAGTCTCTGGTGTACGCCGGCATGCAATCGCATGCCCGGCAAATCAGACAGGATCAAAGCGAGCCAATGGCACCGCTTCGGTCACTTGGAGGAGATGCTAGGGATTGTCGTCGCCCCAGCTTTTGCAAGACAGGACAACATATTGGCAATTTCGGACAACGAGGGCGGCTGGGTATCCGGCTTCGTCAATGCTTGCGAGAAGGGGGCGGTGTCATTTGGGGGCTGCAGCTGCCGCGCACGCACGACGCTGTATGGCCCACTCCGATGGGGACATGCCGAACTGGTGACGGAACCAGCGAGAGAAGTCGGCGCCCGATGAGAACCCCACCAAGCCCGCGATTTCGTAGAGCTTGCGCTTGCTGTTCAACAGGTACTCCTCGGCGAGTTCGACGCGCACCGCATTGACCACCGAAAGCCCAGTCTCGCCGACTTCCGCCAAGCGCCGATTGAGCGTACGGCGATGCAACCCCAAGTGCTGGGCGACGCGATCGACCGAACAGGTTCCGGTGGGCAGCAGTATCCTGATGACCTGGCGCGCCCGATCCAGGGGTTCATCCCCCAGGTCCACCATCTGCATGTCCAGCCAGCGCTTCACTTCTCGATTGAGCTTGGGAGTGGCTGCGATTATGGGCAAGTCCACGTCGCGAGCTCGGCAGACAATGCCATTGAACTCCTGCGCAAAGTCGATTGCCGTTCCGAGCACGCGGCGATGGACGTCCAGCCTGGCTGGCCGGTCATGGGTGAAACAGATGCTCACTGGTTTGAAAGCATCGTGCGCCAGCGCCCGATAGGACCGAACAATAATACCTGTCGAGATTTCGACCGCCTGGCGCAAAAGCTCCGGGTGCTTTTGCTGTATATCCACATGCAGAAGCACCAGGTCTGCGGCGTCCTCAAGGCGCAATTGCACACCGGCGTTATGAAGCCGCATATAGCGCGCGGATGACTCCATCGCAGCGCGCAGGGTAGGCTCCTCGCGCATCATCAAGGCAAGCATGCCAAAGTCGGCCAGGTCTCGGCGCTCCGCCATCAGCAGGCCGAAGGCTTCCTGGCCGGAAAGGCGTGCCGACTCTTCCAGCAGCCAGCAGACCGAATAGCTGCTGATCAGTAGATTCGGATCGTCAAGCACGCGGGCTGGCAATTTGGCCTGCCGCAAAATCCGGAACGGGTCCAGCCCGACTGAGCGGGCGATGGACTCATAGCCGGTCAAACTGGCACTGCGAATCAGGCTGGACATGCGGTCACCCCCCGTCCTGTTTTGCTAAGTTGGTGTCCTGAATAGCCAAACTCACCCTCCCCTATCTCGTCAAGCTAATCCCATACAAAAACAATATGACGAGTACTGCGATGAATTTGGAACATCTCCAAGACAAGCCCCTAAGGGACGTAGACGCTCCGCACGCGTTCGCCCACCACTTCATTGACGTCAACGGCATCCGGATGCACTACGTCGAGGAAGGCCAGGGGCCGCTGGTCATCCTCCTGCATGGATTCCCCTACCTCTGGTACATGTGGCGACGACAGATCCCGGCCTTGGCATCTGCTGGCTATCGGGTGGTCGCTCCTGACCTGCGAGGTTTCGGCATGTCCGACAGCCCTGCTGCGGTCGAGGCCTACGACATGAGCCAAGCGGTGGGTGACATCGTCTGCCTGATGCAGGCCCTGGGCGAAACCTGCGCGATCGTCATCGGCCACGACCTCGGTGCCTGGATAGCCCAGGCTTGCGCCCAGCTGCGCCCCGATCTGTTTCGCGCACTGGTCATGCTTAACACGCCAGTGCCGCCGCGCGGCCGGACCAGGCCCACGGACGGGTTGCGGGCGATGGTCAAGGGCAAGGGCTACCACCACCTGTACTTCCAGCAGCTGGAAAAGCCAGACCGTGAACTGGCCGCCGACACGCGCAAGACCTTGCGCAGCATCTACTACTCGGTCTCGGGCGATGCGGTCGGTGCCGAGCGCTGGCGCCTGTTCATCGAGCCGGAGGAGCCCATCCTCAATGCCTTCACCGA
>CAYVPI010000004.1:96995-100864 GCA_964453495.1 uncultured Pseudomonas sp.
AGCGCTGGCGCCTGTTCATCGAGCCGGAGGAGCCCATCCTCAATGCCTTCACCGACCCTGTAGCGTTCCCCGCCTGGTTGAGCCCGCAAGCGATTGACTACTACGTGGAGGAGTACACCCGTGCCGGCTTCACCGGCCCCCTGAACTACTACCGCTGCCGCGACCGCAACTGGGAGATCTCCGCCTTTCTCGATGGCGCGGTGGTGCGCCAGCCCAGCATGTTCATCGGTGGCGCCAGCGACCCGTCCATCGAGCCGCCACAGATTCGCGGGCTGTATGAGCAGCTCGACACCTACCTGGTCGGGCTACGCAAGAAGGTACTGCTACCCGGCGTGGGCCACGCCGTGGCGGAAGAAACGCCAGCGCAGATCAACGCGTTGCTTCTCGAGTTCCTCGAACAACTGGACGGCAACTGAGTCGCTCCCTCGTTGGCGATGAGCCAAGGTATTTCACATGAACAACAATAAGAAGGTGTCCAACATGAATGGACTGATGCAGCATCAGCCGCTGCTTATCTCGACGCTCCTCACCCATGCCGAGCGCCACCATGGCGACCAGGAGGTCGTCTCCCGCCGCGTCGAAGGCGATATCCATCGACAAACCTACCGCGACCTCGGGCAGCGCGCGCGCCGCTTGGCCAATGCACTTGCCACGCTCGGCGTCAGCTTGGGTGACCGGGTCGGCACGCTCGCCTGGAACGGCTACCGCCACATGGAGCTGTATTACGCCGTATCCGGCTCGGGCGCCGTGCTGCACACGCTGAACCCACGCTTGCATGCCGATCAGATGAAATGGATCGCCGACCACGCTGAGGACAGCGTCCTCTTCTTCGACCTGACCTTCCTGCCGCTGGTCGAAGCCATCGCTGGCAAAGTCTCGACCATTACCCGTTTCGTGCTCATGACGGACCGAGCACACATGCCGGCGATTACCTCGATCCCCGATCTGCTGTGCTATGAAGATTTGATCGAAACGCACGCCGATGACTTCGTATGGCCAACCTTCGATGAGAACAGCGCATCGTCGCTGTGCTACACCTCCGGTACCACGGGCAATCCCAAGGGCGTGCTCTACAGCCACCGCTCGACGCTACTGCACACCTACGCCGCCGCCCTCCCCGACGCCTTGAGCTGCTCGGCGCGCGACACCATTATGCCGATGGTGCCGATGTTCCATGTCAACGCCTGGGGTTTGCCGTACATCGCCTGCATGGTAGGCGCCAAGCTTGTTTTCCCCGGGCCATCGCTCGACGGCGAATCGCTCCATGAGTTGTTCGAAGCGGAGAAAGTCACCCTGTCCGCCGGCGTGCCCACCGTCTGGCAAGGTCTGCTCGCCCATGTCGAGGCAACCGGCAAGACATTCTCGAGCATGCGCCGGACGATAATCGGCGGCTCGGCCTGCCCTTCGGCCATGATGACGGCCTTCCAGGACCGCTATGACGTACAGGTGCTGCATGCCTGGGGCATGACCGAGCTGAGCCCGCTCGGGACCGTTTGCACCCCCAAGGCCGGGCAGCTCGCCATGGCCAGCGCCGAACGCCGCGCCCTGCAGGCCAAACAGGGCCGGGTCGTGTACGGCGTCGACATGAAAATCGTCGGCGATGATGGCAAGGAACTCCCCCGTGACGGCAAAACTTCGGGTGAGCTGATGGTGCGCGGCCCCTGGATCATCTCCTCTTACTTCAAGAACGACGCTGGCGATCCGCTGGTGGATGGCTGGTTCCCGACAGGCGATGTCTCGACCATCGATGCCGAGGGCTTCATGCAGATCACCGACCGCAGCAAGGATGTCATCAAGTCCGGAGGTGAGTGGATTGGCTCCATTGATCTGGAAAACATCGCCATGGGCCACCCGGCGGTTGCGATGGCCGCGTGTATTGCGGCCTACCATCCGAAGTGGGATGAACGCCCGCTCCTGGTGGTGACCCGCAAGCCCGGCAGCGAGGTTTCACGCGACGAACTGCTTGGCTTCTATGAAGGCAAGATCGCCAAATGGTGGACCCCGGATGATGTGGTATTCGTCGACAGCATCCCGCTCGGCGCGACCGGCAAGATGTTGAAGAACAAGCTTCGCGAGATGTTCCAAGACTACCGACTGCCCTCCGCCTGAGGGTCGGCCTCCCTCAACGCGCTCGGGCGGGTAGTGACAGGTTCCCGAGCTTGCCCGAGCCGCATGCAGGTCAAGGCCCGGCTCACGAGTCCGATCAGGGCCTTGCAATAACAACAAGAAGCGCAGATACAAGGAAACGCCATGAATGTTCACCACGCCCTTGCTGACAATATCGAAACATCGACCGTCAGCGTGCCCCGACTGTATGCCTGGTGCGTATTTGCACTCAGTTTCGGTTTGCTGATTTCAGACTACATGTCGCGACAAGTGCTCAATGCGATCTTTCCACTGCTCAAATCCGAGTGGACGCTGAGCGATGCCCAGCTCGGCCTGCTGAGCGGTATCGTCGCTCTGATGGTGGGCCTGTTGGCCGTACCCTTGTCAATAATGGCCGACCGCTGGGGGAGAGTCCGCAGCCTGGTGCTGATGGCCGCGCTTTGGAGCCTGGCTACACTGGGCTGCGGTCTTGCGCAAAATTACCAGCACATGCTCCTCGCCAGAGCGTTGGTCGGCATCGGCGAGGCGGCCTATGCCAGCGTCGGCGTCGCGGTGGTGCTTTCGGTGTTCCCCAAGCAGATGCGTGCGACCCTCATCAGCACCTTCATGGCTGGCGGCATGTTTGGCTCAGTACTGGGCATGGCGGTCGGTGGCATCATCGCCGAGCACCTGGGCTGGCGCTCTGCTTTCGTCATTATGGCAACATTCGGCATGACGCTCGCCATCATCTATCCACTGGTAGTAAAGGAGGCGCGCCTTGGTAACTGCGTTCAAGCCTGTGGCCAATCCGCCGAAGCAAACGGCAAGAATCCTCTGCGCTCGCTGTTCGCCAGTCGTTCGGTAATCAGCGCCTATATCGGCAGCGGCCTGCAGATGTTCATCGCCGGCTCGTTGATAGCCTGGTTGCCCAGCTACCTGAACCGTTACTACCACATGGGCACCGACCGGGCTGGCATGATCTCCGCCATCCTGATCCTGGCTGGTGGCGCCGGCATGATCCTCTGCGGCATCCTCAGCGACCGCCTGTGCCGCAAAGCTCCTGAGCGCAAGATTTCCCTGGCCATCGCCTACTGCCTGATCACTAGCCTATTACTGTCAGTGGCCATGCTGTTGCCCCCCGGAGTGGCGCAACTGGTCGTCATCGCCTTGGCCATGCTGGTGGTCACTGGCACGTTTGGCCCCGCCGGCGCCGTGATTGCCAACTTGACCCACCCCGCGGTGCACGGCACGGCCTTCGCTATTCTGGCCCTGGCCAATAACCTGCTTGGCCAGGGG
Organism: uncultured Pseudomonas sp.; assembly: GCA_964453495.1. Taxonomy (GTDB): domain Bacteria; phylum Pseudomonadota; class Gammaproteobacteria; order Pseudomonadales; family Pseudomonadaceae; genus Aquipseudomonas. Next base: position 100,377 of record CAYVPI010000004.1, read on the forward strand.
CCCGGGCCTTATGTCACGGGCCTTTTGGCTGACGCCTTCGGCCTCGATCGCGCCTTCCAGTTGATCTCACTGGTAAGCGTCGCCGCAGCCCTTGTGTTCTGCTTCGGCAAGCGCCACTACCAACGCGATGTCCAGAAAACAGCGCAGACAGTCCCAGTGGCGACGCCAGCCGGAAGAATGTCATGAACGTCCCCAACAAGCTGCCCGTGGCACAACCACTGACTAGCACCCAGGAGAGTCCTGCATGAGCTCCGCAACCATTGCCTCGCTGGGGATACGCAGCCAATTGCTGGTACCCGGCTTTATCGTCAGCGCCATGGTCGCCGCTGCGGCCACGTTCCTGTCCGAGCATTACGGTGCGCCGGTGATGCTCTTCGCACTGCTACTGGGCATGGCGATGAATTTTCTTTCCGGTGACGGGGTGTGCAAGCCAGGCATCGAGTTCACGGCCCGCGAGATCCTGCGGGTCGGTGTTGCGTTGCTCGGCA
>CAYVPI010000005.1:0-97998 GCA_964453495.1 uncultured Pseudomonas sp.
ACCGCGCCGTTGTGCGGCAGGGTGTCCATGCCGCCGCTGGCCATGGCAGCCACCCGGTGCAGTACTTCCAAGGGAATGCTGGCCGCATTGGCAGCGGCAATGAAGCTGTCGGACATGGCCGCCAACGCAATGCTCATGCCACCGGAAGCCGAGCCGGTGATACCGGCCAGCAGGGTTACGGTTATGGCTTCGTTGACCAGTGGGTTGGGGATGCTTTTCAGCGCATCGGCCAGCACCAGGAAGCCTGGCAGCGAGGCGATCACGGCGCCGAAGCCATACTCGGAGGCGGTGTTCATGGCCGCCAACATGGCGCCACCGACAGCGGTACGGCTGCCATCGGCGAGTTTGCCGCGAATGGCTTTGAAGCCGAACGCCAGGACCACGAGGATGCCGACCAACAATGCCGCTTCCACCGCCCAGATGGCTGTCAGCTTGGCGATTTCCGTTTGTACGGGAGCCGCCATGCCCGGCAGGCTGAGGGTATGGACCTTGCCATACCACTGGGGGATCCAGTGGGTGAACATCAAGTTCATGATGCCCACCAGCAACAACGGCAGCAGGGCGACCCAAGGGTTTGGCAGCTGGATGTCGGCGGCGGTTTCCGGCTCATTGCGCAGTTCCATGCCGTAGCCTTCACCGGCCCGTTGCGCCTTGTTGCGCTGGCGCTGCAGGTACAGCATACCCGTGCAAAACACGAATATCGAACCGATCAGGCCCAGCCAGGGCGCAGCCCAGGCGGTGGTGTTGAAGAAGGTCGAGGGGATGATGTTCTGGATTTGCGGCGTGCCGGGCAGGGCGTCCATGGTGAACGAGAACGCACCCAGGGCGATGGTGGCCGGGATCAGCCGCTTGGGGATATTGCTTTGGCGAAACATCTCGGCGGCAAACGGGTACACCGCGAACACCACCACGAACAGCGAAACACCGCCATAGGTGAGCAGGGCACAGACCAGCACAATCACCAACATGGCCTGGCGGGTGCCGAGCAGGCGAATGGCGGCGGCGACGATGGAGCGAGAGAAGCCGGACAACTCGATCAATTTACCGAACACTGCGCCCAGCAAGAAGACCGGGAAGTACAGTTTGATGAAGCCGACCATTTTCTCCATGAACACGCCGGTGAAAGCCGGTGCGACAGCGGAAGGGTCGGTCAACAGGACGGCGCCGAGGGCGGCGATGGGGGCGAACAGGATAACGCTGTAGCCGCGATAGGCCGCAAGCATTAGCAGTGCGAGGGCGGCCAGGGCGATGATTACACTCATCGGGTGTTTCTCCTTGGTGCAGCTTGTTTTTGTTGTTGGTAGCGCGGGGAGATAGCGAGAACTGTGCCAAATGTTTAACGTATTGAAATATAAGGAAATTAATTTATTTTTGTGGTTTTTTTTGCAAAGTAGTCTCAGTGTTGAGATGAAGGTCCTGCGGACCTTATCGCGGGCAAGCCCGCTCCTACATGTATACACCTTGTAGGAGCGGGCTTGCCCGCGATCGACCGCAAAGCGGTCGCAAAATCTCGAACACGACACAGCAGTCTCAAACAAGAGACTAACCAATACCCAACGCCACTATCTTCTTGTACAACGTAGACCGCCCAACCCCAAGAAGCCGCGCCGCCTGCGGCACATTGCCCGCGCATTCCTCCAACGCCGCCTCAATCATCTGCCGCTCAAACCGCTCACTGGCCACCTTCAAGGTTTCGCGCACGGGGTTGTTCTGCGCATGGGGGTTAGGTTTCAGCGGTCCGATCGCCGCCTGGATATCCGCCGCGCTCAAACGGTGGTCGTCACAAAGCAAGGTCGCCCGCTCCAGCACATTACGCAGCTCACGGATATTGCCCGGCCAGGCATGCTGGCCGAGCAAGATCAAAGCTTCATCGTCGAGTTCATGCTGGCTGTTGAGTTCTTCCAGGATCGCTTCGCTGAGCGCCGGCATGTCGTCGAGCCGCTCGCGCAGGGGCGGTACCTGAATCGGCAGGACATTCAAGCGGTAATACAGGTCGGCTCGAAACTCACCCCGGGCCATGGCTGCGGCAAGGTCGGTGGAGGTGGCGGCAATCACCCGCACATCGCTCTGCACCACATCGTTGGAACCCACCGGTTCGTATTCCTTTTCTTGCAGCACCCGCAGCAGTTTGCTTTGCAGGGGCAGGGGCATGTCGCCGATCTCATCGAGGAACAGCGTACCGCCCTGGGCAATCTTCAATTTGCCCGGCCGCCCCTTGCGCTCGGCCCCGGTGAAAGCGCCAGGCGCGGTGCCGAAAAACTCGGCTTCGAGCAGGGTTTCGGGGATTGCGGCACTGTTGATGCTGACAAAGGCCTTGTGCGCCCGCGGCGAGGCGGCATGAATGGCGTGGGCCAGCAGTTCTTTGCCGGTGCCGGTTTCGCCCAGTAGTAGCACCGGCGAGTCGCTGCTGGCACCGCGCCTGGCCCGGCGCTTGACTTCAAGGCTCGCGGTGCTGGTGCCAATGAACTGGGCAAAACTGTACTTGGCCTGGCGTGCCTGCAATAGCGAGCGGGTCGAGGCCAGTTCTTGTTGCATGCTCGAATAACGTTTGAGCAAGGGCGAGAGGCTGCGCAGTTCATCGAACAGGGCAAAGCCGATGGCGCCGATGATTGCGCCGGCGTCATCCAGGATCGGCAGGCGCATCACCACCAACGGCTCTTTGGCCGTGTCGAGCATGTCGAGCAGGATCGGCCGGCCGGTATTTACCACCTCACGCATCAAGCTGCCCGGGATAATGCTTTCGCAGGGCTGGCCGATGGCACTGCTGGCATCGCTCAGGCCGAAGCGGCGCGCATAGCGCTCATTCATCCAGACGATGCGGGCATTGTCGTCGACGATCAGCGTGCCTTCGCTCGATTGCTCGATGATCTCGAACAGCGAACGAATCGCCAGCTGCCGCACCTGTTGGTAATCCTTGAGGCTGTCGCTGTCGTTCATTGGCCGTTCCCTGGTAGATGAAAGGTCGATTATGCCCTTGGGTCGAAGGCGTCACGCAATGCCTCGCCGATAAACACCAGCAGCGAAAGGATCAACGCCAGGGTAAAGAATGCAGTAAAGCCCAGCCATGGCGCCTGCAGGTTCTGCTTGCCCTGGTTGATCAGCTCACCGAGCGAAGCGCTGCCGGCGGGCATGCCGAAGCCGAGAAAATCCAGCGCGGTCAGGGTCGAGATCGCCCCGGTGAGGATGAAGGGCACGAAGGTCAGTGTCGCGTTCATGGCGTTGGGCAGGATATGCCGCAGGATCACCAGGCGGTCGGGCAAGCCCAGGGCACGGGCCGCCTGCACGTATTCAAGGTTTCGCCCGCGCAGGAACTCGGCACGCACCACATCGACCAGCGCCAGCCAGGAAAACAGCGCCATGATGCCCAGCAGCCACCAGAAGTTTGGCTCGACGAAGCCTGAAAGAATGATCAACAAGTACAACACCGGCAGCCCCGACCAGACCTCCAGCAAGCGCTGCCCAAGCAGGTCGACCCAACCGCCGTGGTAGCCCTGCAGGGCGCCGGCGGCAATGCCGATCAGCAGGCTGATCAAGGTCAGGGCCACGGCGAACAGAATCGATACCCGCGCGCCGAATATCACCCGCGCCAGCACATCACGGCCCTGGTCATCGGTGCCCAGCCAATTGACCGCGGACGGCGGGCTGGGTGCGGGTTGCTGCAAGTCGTAGTTGGGTGTGTCGGCACTGAAAGGAATAGGCGGGAACACCATCCAGCCGCCCTGGTCGGCTATCAAGGTGCGCACGTAATTGCTGCGGTAATCAGGCTGGAATGGCAACTGCCCACCAAAATCCTGCTCGGTGTAACGCTTGAGTGCCGGGAAGTACAGGCTGCCTTGATAGCCGAGCACCAAGGGTTTGTCGTTGGCGATCAATTCGCCACCCAGGCTCATGATGAACAACAGGATGAACAACCACAGCGAATACCAGCCTCTGCGATTACGGCGAAAGCGCTGCAGACGGCGCCGGCTCATGGGGCTTAGATGGAACATCATTGGCCCCTCGCGTCGAAGTCGATGCGCGGGTCGACAAAGGTGTAGCACAGGTCGCCCACCAGACGAATCAACAAGCCGAACAGGGTAAAGATAAACAATGAGCCAAACACCACCGGGTAGTCGCGGGCGACCGCCGCCTCGTAACTCATGCGGCCCATGCCGTCGAGGGAGAAAATCACTTCGATCAACAGGGAGCCGGCGAAGAACACGCTGATCAAGGCCTGGGGAATGCCGGCGACCACCAGCAGCATGGCATTGCGAAACACGTGGCCATAGAGCACACGCCGCTCACTCAGGCCCTTGGCCCTGGCCGTGACCACATACTGCCGGGTGATTTCGTTGAGGAAGGCATTCTTGGTGAGGATGGTCAGGGTGGCAAAGCCGCCGACCACCAGCGAAGTCACGGGTAGCACCAGGTGCCAGAAATAATCGGCGACCTTGCCCAGTAGCGAGAGCTGATCGAAGTTCTCCGACACCAGGCCGCGCACCGGAAACCAGTTAAGCGAAGTACCACCGGCGAACAACACGATCAACAGCAGGGCAAACAGGAAGGCCGGCATGGCATAACCGATGATGATTGTGGTGCTGCTCCAAACATCGAACAGGCTGCCATGGCGTACGGCCTTGCGAATGCCCAGGGGGATCGACACCAGGTAGGTGATCAGGGTCGCCCACAGCCCCAATGACAGCGTGACCGGCAGCTTGTCGAGGATCAGGTCGGTGACGTTGGCGCCGCGAAAGAAACTGGTGCCGAAATCGAGCATGGCGTATTGCTTGAGCATCAGCCAGAGGCGTTCGGGGGCCGATTTGTCGAAACCGTACTGGCGCTCGATTTCCTTGATCAGTTTCGGGTCCAGGCCACGGCTGGCCCGGGAACCGGTGTGCAGGGTTTCGCCGCCACCACCGACACCCGCCGTGCCGATGCCTTGCAGGCGGGCGATGGCTTGTTCCACCGGCCCGCCCGGGGCCGCCTGGACGATGACGAAATTGACCAACAGGATGATGAACAAGGTCGGCACGATCAGCAGTAGGCGCCGCAGGATATAGGCAATCATCGTTGGGCCTCACTGGCGTGCACGCGGGCCTTGAGCTGCGCCATCTGCTCATTGGTCAGTGCCACCGGGCTTACCTCCCACCAGGTTTCGATGGCTTCATCATTACTGGCCTGTACCTCGGGGATACCGAAGCGGTTCCACCACACGGTCGAGGTGCCAGGCGGATAATAGTTGGGGATCCAGTAGTAATTCCATTGCAACACCCGGTCCAGGGCATGGGCGTGACGGACCATGTCGGGCTGTTTCTCGGCCCTGACCAGGCCGGTGAGCAACTGGTCGACAGCGGGGTTCTGCAAGGCCATGTAGTTGTTCGAGCCCGGGTCGTTGGCGGCTTGGGAGCCGAAATAGTTGTACAGCTCAAGGCCCGGGGAAGGCGTCACTGGATAGCCGGTGACAATCATGTCGTAGTCGCGGGCCATCAGGCGGTTGAGGTACTGCGAGGAGTCGATACGGCGGATTTGCAGGTCGATACCGATCTGCGCCAGGGTGCGTTTCCACGGTAGCAGCAACCGCTCAAAACCGTTCTGGGCATTGAGGAAGGTGAAGCTCAGCGGCTCGCCCTGGGCATTGACCAATTGGTCGCCCTTGGGTTTCCAGCCGGCGGCTTCAAGCAACGCCAGGGCCTGCATTTGCTTGTCGCGGATCAACCCTGTGCCATCGGTTTTCGGTGCTTCGAACACCTGGCTGAAGACCTCTTCGGGTACTTGCCCGCGCAACGGCTCGAGGAGTTTCAGCTCTCCGGCATCGGGAAGCTCCCGGGCGGCCAGCAGGCTGTTGGAGAAAAAACTCTGCTGGCGAATGTAGACGTTGCGCATCATCTGCCGGTTGCTCCACTCGAAATCCCAGAGCATGGCCAGGGCCTGGCGCACGCGGCGGTCCTGGAACATCGGCTTCTGCAGGTTGAAGACAAAGCCCTGGGCGCTTTGCAAGGCTTGCCGGGCCAGGTGGGCCTTTTGCAGGCGGCCGTCACTGAGCGCGGGGCCGTCGTAACCGATCGAGTAACCGGTGGCGGAAAACTCGCGGTTGTAATCAAAGCCGCCGCCGCGCAATACCTGGCGAGCAACGTCGGTATCGCCGAAAAACTCGATGCTGAAACGGTCGAAATTGTAGCGGCCACGGTTGACCGGCAGGTCCTTGCCCCACCAGTCTGGTTCGCGCTCAAAGGTAATGCTGCGTCCGTTGTCGACCTTGCCAACTCGGTACGGGCCGCTACCTAGCGGAGGCTCGAAGCCGCCGCCGTTGGCGAAATCACGGCTCTTCCACCAGTGCTCTGGCAGCACTGGCAGCGACGCCAGGTCCAGGGGCAGGGTGCAATTCTCGTTGCTCTTGAAATCGAAGCGAACCTGCCGCGTTGATTCCACCTCGACGTTTTTCACGTCGGCGAACTGGGTGCGCAATTTCAGGCTGCCCTGGGTCATCAACAGCTCGAAGGTGTAGCGCACATCCTGGGCGGTGATCGGCGTGCCGTCGGCAAAGCGTGCACGGGGGTCGAGATAGAAGCGCAGCCACAGGCCATCGTCGGCGCGTTCCAGCTTCTCTGCCACCAGGCCGTAGACGGTGTAGGGCTCGTCTTGCGAACGCACCGCAAGCGGTGAATAGATCCAGCCGTCGAGCTCGGCAATGCCGATGCCCTTGTCTATATAGGGCAGGATATGGTCGAACTGGCCAATTTCCAGTGCCGAGCGGCGCATGCTGCCGCCTTTCGGGGCCTTTGGGTCGACATAGGCGAAATGACTGAAGCCTTGCGGGTACTTGGGTGGTTCGCCATAGACGGTCAGGGCGTGCCGGGGAGTGGCGACCGCGGCCTGAACGAGCAGTACCAGCAATAAAGGAAGCAGGGTGGTCAAGGACGGCAAGCGCATGGTCACCCTTGTCGCGTTCGCGATGGAGTCAAGACAGTGAAAGCGGCCGCAGCCGCTCTCACTTTATAGCCCAGGAATATCAGTCCTGACGGCTGGTCACTTCCAGCAGGTGATAACCGAACTGGGTCTTCACCGGGCCTTGCACCACGTTGAGCGGGGCGCTGAACACCACGGTGTCGAACTCCTTGACCATCTGGCCTGGGCCGAACGAACCCAGGTCACCGCCCTGACGGCTGGATGGGCAGGTGGAGTTGGCTTTGGCGACTTCGGCGAAGTCGGCGCCGCCTTCGATCTGGGCCTTCAGTTCGTTGCACTTGGCTTCGCTGGCAACCAGGATGTGACGGGCAGTGGCTTTTGCCATGAGGGAGTACTCCTTTTCAAGAAAGTGTTGAGCCTACCGGAATCAGTGGGCTATTTCCCGTGAAAAGTTCAAGTGCGCTCATGCTGTGGCCTGATCCGACCGTGCCTGGCTGGCCAGAGCGGTCGCGGCGTGGCGAAGCAGGGTTTCGGTGGCCTCCCAGCCCAGGCAACCGTCGGTGACCGAAACCCCGTAACGCAGTTGTTTGCCCAAGGGTTGGCAACCTTCGAACAAATGGCTTTCGAGCATCATCCCCACCAGCGAGCGGTCGCCTTGCAGGCGCTGCTGGAGAACATCGGCGAACACATGCGGTTGGCGCAATGGGTCCTTGCCGCTGTTGGCGTGGCTGCAGTCGACCATGATCCGCGACGGTATGGCCGCCTTGGCCAGGTTGTGATGAACCTGGGCAATGTGCTTGCGCTCGTAGTTTGGCCCGCTGTGCCCACCCCGCAATACCAGGTGGGTGTCAGGGTTGCCCTGGGTTTCGATGATCGCCGGGTGCCCCTGGGCATCGACGCCGAAGTGGCGGTGCGGGTGAGCGGCGCTGCGCATGGCGTCGCAGGCGATGCCGACGCCGCCGTCGGTGCCGTTCTTGAAGCCCACCGGCATATCCAGGCCGCTGGCCATTTCCCGGTGGATCTGCGATTCGGTGGTGCGCGCACCGATGGCAACCCAGCTCAGCAGGTCGTCGAGGTAGCCGGCCGCCATCGGTTGCAGCAACTCGGTGGCGATGGGCAGGCCAAGCTTGAGCATTTCGCGCATCAGCTCGCGCGACAGGGTCAGGCCGCCGACCATGTCGTCGCTGCCATCCAGGCGCGGATCGTAGGCCAGGCCTTTCCAGCCGACTGTGGTACGAGGTTTTTCCACGTAAGCGCGCATCACCAGCAACAGCTGATCACTGACATCGCGGGACAGTTCGGCCAGGCGGCCGGCGTATTCGAGCGCCGATTGTGGGTCATGGATGGAGCAAGGCCCGACTACTACCAACAGGCGTGAATCCTTGCCGTCAAGAATGGCACGCACGGCCTGGCGATGTGCGCTGACTTGCTCATGCAGGGCGGCAGAAAGGGCGACCTGGTGCTTGAGTTCCAGGGTGCTGGGCAAGCGTTGGCTGACGGCGGTATTGGCAGCCACGGCCAGGTTTTGCGGTTTGAGGTGAGTCAGGGGCAGAGCGCAGATGGACGAATTCATGTTCAGGCTTCCCGGGGCTGGCGGCGAATGGTTGCCGCATCGCGCCCTATTGAGGTGTTCGACAATTGGCTGTATTGGCGTCGTGTGTGAGCATGCCACCCAGGGATGACCGATCGGAGGCGGCAGGCTGTCCCGAACGGAGCTGGCTAAATCGCCAGGCGCTGTTGCTGTCGTAACGGTAATAAGTGGCGTAGTTCATGGTGTATTCCTCAAGTTCTGTGTCAGTTCGGTGTTGCTTGGGCTGAAAAAACAAAACCCCCGGTCGGGAGGCCGACCGGGGGTTGAGAATTCTCTGTCAGGCGACCCCTAAGTAGTGGGCGCCGTGGTGGGTATCAGGCGCGCCAGTGGCTAAACCAATACCCAAAATAAAAGCTGTCCGGTGCACTTGCCGCACGCTCAGGCGCAACCCCCACCGAGCGACGAGCGCTGGCAGCGTGACTGGCTTGAATGAGAGTGAGGTTGGACATGCTGTACTCCGGTTGATGACCCGAGCTTACTTCAGGGCAGTGCGCCGGTTCAATGGGAAATTTCAATCGTCGTGATTTATGCCAGACTCCAACTCAGCGGCCGCCGGTATTCAGGTCAGCCAGGAGCATCTGCGTGGAACTGTACTTTACTCCCGCCAGTGAGGCGGACTTGCCGTTTGCCCGGGAGCTCACCCGGCGCGCCATGCTCACCTACTACCGCCAGTTCGACCTTTTATGGATGGACGAAGCCTTTGACCAGGCGTGGTATTGGCGTGAGCAGTGGTTGTTGAGCAGTGAAGATGGCGCTGTCGGCTACCTCAGCCTCAGTGCCGATGCCCGCGCGTTGTACATTCGCGAGTTGCACCTGATCGAATCGGCACGCGGCCAAGGGCTGGGTGCCAGGGTGCTGGAACAGACCTTCTGCTGGGCACGGGAACGCGGTTTGCCGCGGGTACGCCTGACCGTGTTCAACAGCAACCCTGCGCAGGGGCTTTATGCCCGCCAGGGTTTTGTCGCGGTGGGCGAGGAGGAGTGTTTTATCCGAATGGAGCGCTCGGTGGCGCCATGATGGTCAGACGGTTGTAGGAGCGGGTGGTGCGGCATTCGATTGCCCGCGGCGTCTGGATCGCGGGCAAGCCCGCTCCTACAGGACGGCGCTGCTTTTGTAGGAGCGGGCTTGCCCGCGATGGCATCGCCGCGGTGTTCCAGAAAGCCCGCATCGCCAGCTCCGACAAAGTCGGGTCCTTCATCTACACCGGGCTGGTCCGCACCGGAATCTCCAACAACTCCCCAATCGTAAAACAACGCTGGCTCCCCGTACGCGGGTCGACAATGAACACCGCATGGGCCGTCGTACGCACCAGATCCACGGCGAATCCCGTGTTGCGCCCTTCAATTTCGGCAAGCGCCTGCAAGGCGATGTCCTCTGCCACGCCGAGGCTCAGATCGTCGGTATCGACCAAGTGGCTGATGCAACGGTTGATCAGTTTGCTGCGGCAGGGCCTATCGGCTTTTTCGATCTGGCTATCGAGAAAGAACACGGCGGCTTTGTGCATGTTTTGCATGGTGCGACTCCTTGTCTGCCGGTTTACTTGTGTCCGCATGTGGCTTGTGCGGCAGTCCGAATACCGGGCATAGTTCAAGTCCGTTTCAATGAGGGCGGTGTGCCATGGTTTTGCACACCTTTTTGGATTGTAGATAATGGATTATACGTTCAAATGAGTGGAATTGGTGCGCGTATCAGGGAAGAAAGAGAACGTCTTGGCCTCACCCAACGCATTTTTGGTGAAGTCGGTGGCGTCGAACCCAATGCCCAAGGCAAGTATGAAAGTGGCGAGCGGACTCCCAAGGCCGACTACCTGGCTGCGGTGGCGGGGCGCGGTGCCGATGTTCTGTATATATTGACCGGTGAACGCACGCCCACGCCATTGGGACATCTTTCCCAGGTGGAGGAGCGAGTGCTTGGCTGTTATCGGGTGTTGCAGCAGGAAGACCAGGATGCGCTGCATCGACTGGTCACTACCTTGGCTGGCCAGTGCGCGATAATGGCTAGAAAAACCAGGCTAGCGCCGTTTACGTCCTGAAAGACGCATTCGGTGCATTGGCGCGATGGGATTCAGACGCCAACAAAACGACGCTTTCAGTTAGGTCCGGGAAAGGATTATTTGGTAAGGTGGCGGCAATCCTAAGACCATAACGCGAGGTGTCTGTTGATTAGGGTCCTGGTAGTCGATGATCATGATCTGGTGCGCACAGGCATTACTCGGATGTTGGCCGATATTGATGGTCTGCAAGTAGTAGGGCAGGCCGACTCGGGCGAAGCGTCCCTGAAGATTGCCCGTGAGCTCAAGCCGGATGTGGTCTTGATGGATGTCAAGATGCCAGGTATTGGTGGCCTTGAAGCAACACGCAAGCTGCTGCGCAGCCAGCCCGACGTAAAAGTCGTGGCCGTTACCGTGTGCGAAGAAGACCCATTCCCGACCCGCTTGCTGCAGGCCGGTGCGGCCGGCTACCTGACCAAGGGCGCCGGGCTTGATGAAATGGTCCAGGCGATTCGCCTGGTATTCGCCGGCCAGCGCTACATCAGTCCGCAGATTGCCCAGCAACTGGCACTCAAGTCATTCCAGCCGCAATCGAGTCAGTCGCCGTTCGATGCATTGTCCGAACGGGAAATCCAGATTGCCCTGATGATTGTCGGCTGTCAGAAAGTCCAGATCATTTCCGACAAGCTCTGCCTGTCGCCCAAGACCGTCAACACCTACCGCTACCGGATCTTCGAGAAACTCTCGGTCACCAGTGACGTGGAATTGACCTTGCTCGCGGTGCGCCATGGCATGGTCGACGCCAGCCTCTGATCATGACAGCTCCATTTGATTCAAGCGCCTTCCTGGCCACGTGCAGCGGCCGCCCCGGTGTCTATCGGATGTTCGATGACGAGGCGCGCCTGCTTTATGTAGGCAAGGCCAAGAACCTCAAGAAGCGCCTGGCCAGCTATTTTCGCAAGACAGGCCTGGCGCCCAAGACCTCGGCCCTGGTGGCGCGTATCGCCCAGGTCGAAACCACCATCGTCGCCAATGAAACCGAAGCGCTGCTGCTCGAGCAGACGCTGATCAAGGAATGGCGGCCGCCGTACAACATCCTGCTGCGTGACGACAAATCCTACCCTTATGTGTTCTTGTCGGACGCCGAGTTCCCGCGCTTCACCATCCACCGCGGCGCCAAGAAGCAGAAGGGCAAGTATTTCGGCCCATACCCCAGCGCCGGTGCCATTCGCGAAAGCTTGAGCCTGTTGCAAAAGACGTTTCAGGTTCGCCAATGCGAAGACAGTTATTTCAAAAACCGTACCCGGCCTTGTTTGCAGTATCAGATCAAACGCTGCAAGGGGCCGTGCGTCGGCCTGGTCGACCCACAAGTGTATGCCGAGGACGTGCGTCACTCGGTGATGTTCCTGGAAGGGCGCAGCAACCAACTGACCGATGAGCTGAACACCGCCATGGAGCAAGCTGCCATGGGCCTGGAATTCGAGCGCGCGGCCGAATTGCGCGACCAGATCGCCTTGCTGCGCCGCGTGCAAGACCAGCAAAGCATGGAAGGGGGCAGCGGCGATGTGGATGTTGTGGCCGCCTTCGTCAACCCGGGCGGCGCCTGCGTGCACCTGATCAGCGTGCGCGGCGGGCGCGTGCTGGGCAGCAAGAACTTCTTCCCACAAGTAGGCATCGAGGAAGAAACAGCCGAAGTCATGTCGGCGTTTCTGTCCCAGTATTACCTGACCAGCTCCGAGCGCGACCTGCCCAGCGAGCTGATCGTCAATGTGGTGCACGAAGACTTTGAAGCCATCACCGCAGCGCTGCACAGCCTGCGCGGCCGCGAGCTGACCATCAGCCATCGGGTGCGCGGCACTCGGGCGCGCTGGCAACAGCTGGCCGTGACCAACGCCGAGCAGGCGCTCGGTGCGCGCTTGGCTAACCGCCAGCATGTTGCGGCGCGCTTCGAGGCGTTGGCCGAAGTGCTCAACCTCGATGAGCCACCGCAACGCCTGGAATGCTATGACATCAGCCATTCCAGTGGCGAGGCTACCGTGGCGTCCTGCGTGGTTTTTGGTCCGGAAGGGCCGCTGAAATCCGATTACCGCCGCTACAACATCGAAGGCGTCACCCCGGGCGACGACTACGCCGCCATGCATCAGGCCCTGACCCGACGCTTCAGTAAATTGAAGGACGGGGAGGGCAAGCTGCCCGACGTGCTATTGGTAGACGGCGGCAAGGGCCAGCTCAACATGGCCCGTGAAGTCCTGCAGGAACTGGCCGTGCCAGACCTGATCCTGCTGGGTGTCGCCAAGGGCGCCACCCGCAAGGCGGGCTTTGAAACCCTTTACCTCAACGATGTTGCCCACGAATTCACCCTGCGCGGCGACTCACCGGCCCTGCACCTGATCCAGCAGATCCGCGACGAAGCCCACCGCTTTGCCATCACCGGCCACCGTGCACGCCGTGGCAAGACCCGCCGCACCTCCACCCTCGAAGGCGTGGCTGGCGTGGGGCCCAAGCGCCGTCGCGACCTGCTCAAGCATTTTGGTGGCTTGCAGGAGCTCAGCCGTGCCAGCATCGAAGAAATCGCCAAAGCGCCCGGCATCAGTAAAAAGCTTGCAGAGCTGATTTATGCCAACCTGCATAGCGAGTAGAATGCCCCCTCACCTTGTAGCCAGTTGTGCCGATGAATATCCCAAATCTGCTTACCGTTCTGCGCGTTCTGCTAATACCGATCTTCATTTTGCTGTTCTACCTGCCGTACCACTGGAGCTACATGGCTTCCAGCCTGGTATTCGCCTTCGCCGCAGCCACCGACTGGCTCGACGGCTACCTGGCACGCCGTCTGGAGCAAAGCACCCCCTTCGGTGCCTTCCTGGACCCGGTGGCAGACAAGCTGATGGTCGCAGTGGCCCTGGTGCTGCTGGTGCAGGAACACGCCAACATCTGGCTGACGCTGCCGGCGGCAGTCATCATCGGCCGCGAAATCGTCGTCTCGGCCCTGCGCGAATGGATGGCAGAGCTCGGTGCGCGGGCACACGTAGCCGTGTCCAACCTGGGCAAATGGAAGACCGCTGCACAAATGCTGGCCCTGGTCATCCTGCTGGCCAACCCGGTGGCGGTAACCTTCTGGGTGGTCCTCGGCTACTCGCTGCTGATGATCTCGGCGGTACTGACCCTGTGGTCGATGCTGCATTACCTGCGCGCGGCCTGGCCACACTTGAGCACCAGTGCCGCAGAAAAGAAATAAAAGTTTTTTGAATCAAGGGGTTGCACAGTTTTGTTGATGCGGTAGAATGGCGCCCATCAACACCAAGCGGGAATAGCTCAGTTGGTAGAGCACGACCTTGCCAAGGTCGGGGTCGCGAGTTCGAGTCTCGTTTCCCGCTCCAGATATTGCTCAGTAGGTTTTCGACGAAATCTACTGAGCATCAAAAAAGGACCTTCGGGTCCTTTTTTCGTTCTTGCCACATTCCCAGGGAATCATTCCAGCCCTCACTCCTCACCCCTCAAGTACTAGATACCGCGGTTGTTTTATCCCTCCATCATGCATCGGCATCTGCCAGTTGTGCGTGACTTACAATATAAATCTGAACGAGCCCCATGAAAGACAGGACACCGTTTCCCCCTTACGATAAGGGATAGGCAAACGGTTATGTTTATGACTAACAGCAACGATAAGAGTGGGGAGCTTTTGGGCCAGGAGCGGCGGCGCCGCTGGAGCCCAGAGCAAAAGCTGGCCATGGTTCGCGAGAGCCTTGAGCCAGGGCAAAGCGTTTCGGTGGTGGCTCGGCGTAACGGCATCAATGCCAACCAGTTGTTCCTGTGGCGCAAGCTTTACCAGGACGGCAGCCTGTCGGCGGTCAGTGCTGGCGAAGCCGTGGTGCCTGCTTCCGAGCTGAGTGATGCGCTCAAGCAAATCCGTGAGCTGCAACGGATGCTGGGCAAGAAAACGATGGAAGCGGAAATCCTCAAAGAGGCCGTGGAGATCGCCCGGTCGCGAAAATGGATTGCGCACTCACCCTTGTTGCCGGGGGGCGACCAGTGAAGCTGGTCAGCGAATGTCTCGGTGTGGCGCGCTCGCCCAGCAGCAGGTCAGCGAGCTGCCCACCTACGGCTACCGTCGTGTCTGGGGATTACTGCGTCGCGCCCGTGAAACCCAGTCGCTACCGGCGATCAACGTGAAGCGGGTTTACCGGGTCATGCGGGATCACAACTTACTGCTGGAGCGGCGCATCAAACAGCCCGGGGTGCCGCGTCGGCACGAAGGCCGTATTGCGGTGCAAACCAGTGATACACGTTGGTGCTCGGACGGCTTTGAGTTCCGCTGCGAGGACGGCGCGAAATTGAGCGTGACCTTCGCCCTGGACTGCTGTGATCGCGAAGCCATCGGTTGGGTCGCGAGCCCGACCGGGTACAGTGGCGATGACATCCGGGACTTGATGCTGGAAAGCGTTGAGAAGCGTTTTGGTGACCAACTGCCGACAACGCCGGTGCAATGGCTAAGCGACAACGGCTCGGCCTATACCGCCGAACAGACGCGCCTGTTTGCTCGGCAGATCGGCTTGCAACCGGTGACCACTCCAGTGCACAGCCCGCAGAGCAACGGCATGGCCGAGAGCTTCGTGAAGACGATCAAGCGTGATTACGTGGCGCACATGCCCAAGCCGGATCGCGAAACGGCGCTGCGCAACCTGACAATTGCCTTCGAGCATTACAACGAGCAGCATCCGCACAGCGCCTTGAACTATCGCTCGCCGAGGGAGTTCAGGCGCTTGGCAGTAGCATCAATTTAACGGGGAGTTGGTGTCCGGTTTTGTAGGGGCAAGTCCAATGAGCCCCCCCCACAGCCAGCTCTCGGAGGGTGTGTAGTTGAACGTTGAGTCAGTGGACTCAGAAAAGATGAAACCTCTCAATAGGGGCAGAAATGCGAAGGCGATGGTGGGTAGGGGCAGCATCAAGGCAAACAGGATGAGGACTGGCAACATCAGCCAATCCTTCTTCGTCATCGGTGGGGCGGGAGGCTGCCTCTTTCGGCCGGTGTGAGCGCGTTTCATCTTCGGTGGTGGAGGTGGCTGCGTCATCTGTTCAAGCCTTGTGTGGGGCGATGAATGGCTTGGTCATTGCGGTTCCTGCCGTTGAGTGTTGGGTGCGGGGTTGGAAGTGGGTTCAGCCTGGCTATGTTCTGCGCCTTCTACTGCTTGCTCGGTCAGCTCTGCGTCGACCTTCCGTGGCTTGCGTGCACGCCGCGGTTTTGGTTTCGCGGGTGCGACCGTTGGCAGTGGCGGCCAGTCGGCGGCGGTGGAGAGTGGGGGAACAGGCTTTCCGGGCAGGCCAGCCTCGCGGATGATGCGCGGCCAGCGTGGTTCCCAGCACAACAGCAGTGATATCCAATGCCCTGCGGCATGGATAAGGAGCGCCGGGGAGGTCACCACCACCCAGCAGGCGACTTGCCAGCGTAGCCCGGCGCGCCAGAGTGGTCTGAAAAAACTCAAGGACGCCATGGCCGACTGCCAGGGCCAGGGCACCTTGCCGAGCAGCTTCTTCGGCGCAGGCACCGACTGCGGGCCTTCCTCCATGTAGCGGCGGATGAACTCCCACAGGTTGACGATATCGCTGGTGCCATCGGCGGTCTTGCCGACGAACACCAGGTGAAGATGGGGCAGCCCGGTGATGGCGGGGTCCCATAGCAGGAGGAGTTGCCGGCCGATGTTGGCGGCTTCTTTTTCGCCCACCACAGCCTCGGGTGTTACCTGCTCCCAGTCCAGGACGGTGACGCCGCCGGCGAATCGCGGCCGGTGCAGATAGACCTGGCGGGTAACTCGGTTGAACCGGATCAGTAGTCGGCGCTGGACGAAGTTTTCAAGATTAATGAAAATTCGCGCATACCTTATTACTACATAGAATCCCAATGCTGTCAGTGAGGCTGTGAATAACCCGGTCATGTAATCACTTGCTGTTGCGGGGGTCTTCATCCAATAGTGGGCGCCAGTGAACCAAGTCGTGTTGAGCAGTATGGTGATGCTGGTGTAGGAATAAAGAAAATAAATGATCATAAGCGTGACGTAAGTCATGACGCCGCGGCGCGCTTGCGATACTCCAGCCATGACTTCTATGTAGGTTTCATTGAATTTATAGATTGAACCTTCTGCACTAGGTTGCTCGCTCACGCAGTCATGAATTCCGGGTAGGTTATCCTCGTGCTTATATTTTCCCGCACGCTTGCTCGTCAAATGGTTCTCAAGTCTTTTTTGCCACTCCTCGCTTTCGAATCGTGAAGTCTGCATGTGCCACAGCATCCATTCAATGAGATACATCTAGTTCACCGCCTGTAATGATTTGTAGAGCTTTTTCAGCTCGGTTTCTTGGTCTTTGAATGGCTTGAGTAAATCCCCCGAATTCCATTCTCTGAGGCAGCTATGCCCACACCATTCCTCCATTTCATTTGGGGATAAATAAGCAATTGCTACACTGAGACCCACAGTAATAAAGCTGCCGATACCAATCAGTCGCAGAAATATTGGTACAAGTCCGGAGCTTGCAAGTCCCTCTACTGCTAGTATTACCCAGGCTCTACTATTGGCACCGAAGAGAAATCGCAACAGTGGACCTGAATAAGAGAACGACACTACTGCCGCAAGTCCCGAGATTCCTGTCGATACAAATGATCGCGCAAAATAGGCGCTGCCAAGTATGTTGTATTTTTTTTGCCAATATTTCTTGCCATCTTCATAGTCGACAAAAGCAAGCATGGCGCCCCCCACTGCCGCCAGCGAACCGCCAATAATCCGTAGTCCTCCCAATGTGATCGCCGCACCGCGACCCACGACACCCGTTGGTGCATAGCGTGTTGCTACCGACTGGATACTGATCGCGGCCAATTCGATCCCGGCGGCGCTGGTGATCAAGACGGCCGCTTTGTATTCCAGCCTCTCTTTCTCGCCTTCGTCCTTCTTGAAGGATTTGATGCCAAGAATGACGCCCTCAATAATGGCCATGATGACGCCGCCACGAATCTGATAGAACTGTCCGCCGCCGCCGGTTTGGAACTCTGTAGCCAAACTATTGCGTACCCGCCCAATAAGCGAATCCACCTGGCCTGCTATTCGCTTGCTGTTGGCCGTCTGGCCTGCCGCCGCCAAGTCCCTCATCCTCAGGTTGGTCGTAGCCTTCCCGAGGCCGGCATGGATAAAGCCGAGCATTGGGCCTAACAGATGGCGGTCCACGGCATTGCCGGGCAGCATCGTGAACAGATGCTGGTGGAGGGATGAAAACAGTGTCAGTACCAAGCTGAGCCGCCGTGGCTCGAACCAGCGACAGGTGCCCGCCGCGACAGCTGCCTCGACGGCGGCATCCGCCTTGGTGAAAAGGTCGGCGATCTTCTCGAACCAGGCGCTTGTGGTGCCGAGAACGTCAACGATGTTCTCTGCCGTCAGCACGTGCGCCGCCTGATCCTGAGCCCTGGCTAAGGCAATACGGGTCTCTTTTTCGATATCGGTTTGATTGCGAGTCATGGCGCGCCAGACCAGGTTGCGCTTGGCAATGGCGGTGTCTGCCCACCAGGAGGAAAGCTGAGCGGCGCCACTGGTGCAGCCATTCATGCCGTGCACGCACAGTGCAATCTGGGCTGCCAATGCCTGCCCCCAGACAGGCTGGTTGCGATCGTAGAAGTCGAGAGCGTGCTCGAGCAGCTCATTGTCCAGCCAGGCGAGGTGGTCCGCCTCGCGCTTGTCCATTTCTGCCTGGGCCTTGCGGTCACGCGCGGAGAAGTCGGTCTGAATCTTTGTTTTGGCATCCCAGTCGAGCATGTCTTTGTATTTCTTGAAGGCCATCTCCTTGTCCGCCTCGGCTTGGCTTCGCATGCGTTCCGGGTCGTAGCGCGTCTTTTGCGCCTCCAGATTCTCGAAGCCGGTCCCGAACCGTGCGGTGTTGCGCATGTGCCCATATTTCGCAGACTCAAGCCTCGCGGCAGCCTTGTCGACTTCCTTCTCGACGTAACCCGCCTGCATGGCGGTCTTCACGTCATCCAGTGCCTGCGCGACGACATACTTGCGCTCGTTGCTGAGGCCCTGGGCATCGATTGTGTTCAACCACGGCAGATTCATTTCGATGGCATCGTTACGCCATGCATTGAGTTCCTGAACGATGCCGATCGGATCATCGAGTACGAGGGCGACACCGCCGCCGCCCATCAGGCTGTCCAGGGCGTTCTGGTAAATGGAGCCCATGGACTTGGGTGCCTCACCGGGTGTGAGTGCGCTGCGGAAGGGGGGAAATGCCTGCTTCTCCAGTAAGGCCTTGGCGGCGGCGTTGTCAGCCGCCAGGAACTCCGCCACGGTGCTGGCGACGTTCGACGGAATGACCACGTCGTCGAACAATCCGCAGCTGTTGGCCAGCGTGCGCAGGTCGAACGTCTGCAGGCGGTTGCGGTAGAGACTGATGTCCCGATAGCGGTCCAGCATGTCAGGGCTGAGCGGGTCCGGGGTGAACAGCAGCCGGGCCTCGTCGATGTCTTCCGGGTCACCCACTTTCAGGGTCCATCCCCCCAGCGCCTGGATGCCCTCGATCGGTGTACCCGGATCATAGGGCCAGACGGCTTGCAACAAGCCAGTATCGTGAGCGCGGTAGGCGGATTCGCAGACGTAGGCCTTGCCGAACCGTTTGAGGAACACATAGACGTAGCCCTCGCGGATGCTGCGCACGGCGTAGCGACTGTGGGTGAGCCTGGGGATGAGCTTCTTGCCCAGGTGAGCGGGCAGCGCGGGGGCCAGTTGCTCGACGAGAGCCGGGTCGGCGCCGGACACCACGCCATAGCGCAACGGCAGGATGGTGAGGGTGCGTTGGCAGTTGACGCACGGGCTGGGGCTGGCATTGGTGCGGGTACGGTTGGCGGTATCGCGGCTCATGCCGAGTAGTTCGCGCAACGGTATGGTTGGTGTAGACATGGCAATTCCTTTTGTCGTCGGGCACTAGGTGTGTTGCTCGCGAAGGGCCAGGTACAGGTCGCCCAGGCGTCCGCTGCCTAAAGCCGCGCCACGAATGGCGTGCTGCCAGTTGCGGTCGGCCTCTAACACCGACGCTTTCTGTGCCAGGGCTATGAAGACGTAGTCGTGAAGATCGTCGTGCTGGGTCAGGCCGGCGTTCCGGGCTGCGGCGAGGTGCGCCTCGATTCGTGCGAGGCGGACATCTGGGCAACGGATATCGAACAGCGAAGGCGAATGGTCCTGTATCGCCTGCAGCAACTGGTGAGGCAGCGGATCAGCAATCAGGGCCTGCCAGAGCTTGTCGTCAATCAGCAAAGTCGAAGGAGCGGGGGCATTCGTCATCGCTCGGCCGGATATGCGCCCCCAGCGCTGTGTATTGGTATCCGCCCTGGGCACCCACCAGGAAGCAATGGGCGCCATGAACGCTTCCCACCAGCTGGAATCGGCATGCTGGTACAGGATTGGCAGTACGAAGGGATCGAAGTAGCGCAACAGGAAGGCATCCCCCTGGGGCCCACGTGCCACGGTCGCCTGAGCAAGGTGTGCTGCGAGTTGCTCGCCCGGCACGGCGCTGACAATCCAGCCATGGGGCAGGGAGTCCTGGACCGCGCCGAAGGACTCCAGCAAGGCGCGGTGACCTGCCTGGTTGGCTTCGTCGGCGGCCACAAGCAATGGGCTGTAGGGGAAGAGCGCTTCCCAGAGCGGGTCTTGCAGCAGGGGATAGGCCCTCTGTTCAAAACGCCCCTTCAGGCGCTCTCGCTGACCGTCGTCGAGTACCGCCTGGTCGCAGACTGCCAGCAAATGACGAGGTGCATGACGTGCACTCAGCTCGTCCATCAGTGCCTGTTCGAGGTTCTTCATGCTTTCACCAGTGCCTGATGTTGCGCTGCAGCCTTGAGCCAGCAGCCGACGCAGACGGGCTCACCGATGTAGGGAGCGCCGCCCACCGCAACCGCTGTCCCGCCTAGTCCATTCTTCAGGTCGATGGAACCGGCCGTAATGTTGACGGCGGCGCCATTGAACCTGAGGCCGCCGGCATCCAGCGTCAGCACCCCGCCTGGGGTGCTCCAGCTCATCGACTCGGCGCGGTTCTCGTAGTGCTTGGTTTGCAAACGGATGGTTTCACCGGCTTGTACCTGGTGATGCCCCTGGACTGTGAGCTCCCAATGGCCGCCAACCTCGGTGGAGTGATTGGCGGCAATCTTGTCCACGCGGCTGTTACCAATCTCTTCGATGCGGTCCTGAGTGATGGATATCTGATGGGTGCGCTTGACCACCAGGGTCTTGTCGCGGGCAACGGTGGCCAGCAGGTCCTGGCCTACATCCAGGCGGTCGTCGCGGACGATGGTGTCGTGGCGGTCTTGACCAACCTCGAGTACTTCGTCACGTGAAACCTTCTCGCTGCGGTCGTTGCCGACGAAGGTGGTTTCGTTGTTCTTCACAACGTTGTTCTGGTCCTTCTGCGCATGAATGAACACCTCCTCCTTGCCCAGCTCATCCTCAAAGCGCAATTCATTGAAACCATCCCCCTTGTGGGTCTGGCTCTTGATGGTCATGCGCGTCTTGTGCTCGGGCAGGTCGTACGGCGGCAACTGGTTACCGCAGTAGGTGCGCCCGGTGATCATGGGCTGGTCGGGGTCGGCGTTGACGTACTGGATGATCACGTCCTGGCCGATCCGCGGGATGGCCATCGAGCCCCAGCTGCCACCGGCCCAGCCCTGCGACACACGCACCCAGCAGGAGCTGAACTCGTTGTCGCGGCTTTCCCGGTCCCAGGGAAAACTGACCTTGACCCGGCCCCACGGGTCGCAGTAGATCTCCTCACCGGCCGGGCCGACGACAGTCGCCATGTGCGGGCCATCGATGCGCGGCTTGGGTAGAGGGGCGGGGCGCCATTCGGCCATGCCGGGCACCAGCACTGCTTCCTGCTCATAATGGGTGCCCTGTTCGGCGCCGGCGGCCTCTTCCTGAAGGCTGGTGAACTGGGTGCCCTTGTGGGAAACCTGGGTTACCCGCCAGTGGGTATTGAGGTCGTCCCGCGGGTGGTCGACCAGGTTGAAGCTCAGGCCTGGCTGCAGGCGCACGTCGTCGCCCTTCACTTCGGCGATGCGGGCGTCATGGCGCAGGGCGGTGAGCCGGTTCTCGGTAAACGGCTTACCGACCACATCGCGTTTGTAGCGGCCGGGGTAGTCGAACCGTTCGTACTCGGTGGACTGATGATCCACATCGTTGGCGACGACGGCATGCTCCTGGCGGTACGCCGGGTTGGTGAAGGTGTAGTCGCGCTGCACCTGGCGGGCGGTGCGCACCTGTTCGCTGTAGCGGAAACGGCGCAGATAGGGCTTGGCTGGGTCGCCACCGCTGTTGGGTTGGTACAGCACGGTGTTGGGATCAGCTGCTTGCTCGCCGTAAAAGAAGCCTTCGTCCTCGTCCTCGCGCTTGATGTCGCCACGGCTGATCAGCCCCAGTGACAGCAGACGATCGGTGATGAGCAGTTTGTGGCTCTTGGCGCTGTGTTCGAAGCGGTAGACGAAGCCTTCCTCGGCGGCGAGGCGGGCAATGAAGTCGAGGTCGGTCTCGCCGGCCTGGACGCAGAACTCGCGTACCTGGTGGTCGAGGCCGGCAGCCAGTTCGAACTGGGTGATGCCCTGGCGCTTGAGCATGATTTCGAGGATCTGCGGTACGGTTTTCTGCTGGAAGATGCGCCAGTTCGAGCGCAGGCCGGCGCGGGCCAGCTGCGGTTCGACCAGGGCGCGGTAACGGGTGCGGTGGAAGCCGCTGTCGCCTTGGCTGAAGCTGCTGACCTGGCCGTGGACGTAGCGCACCGGGCGTTGACCGTGCCAGAGGGTGAACAGGGCAGGCTGGTCGAGCAGTTGGCCGAAATCGACATCGTGCTCGAAGCTGATCAGCTCCAGGTTCAAGGTGAACGGGGTGCTGAGGGCCTCTTCGAGGGTGAAGGAGACCACCTCGAATGACGCTTCGCCGGCAAGCGGTTGGAAGCTGTAACGCAGGTCAGATTGGCTAGGCATAAGAAATCCTTGTCCGCCGCCTGAAAGTCGAAACGTCCGGGCAAGGCGACCCCGCCCGGAGCATTCCACCAGGTCAGGCGGCAGGCGCACGCCAGTCGTCGGAGCCTTCGGTATTGGCTACATCATGTGCCCAGGTAATCTTCCGATAGGCCAGCGATACCTCGATCAGCTGCGTGTAGTTCTCGTTCTCCTTGTCTTGCGCGTGGGGAAGGACGGTGTTGATATTGACGATGGTGGCGTCTTCCAGTTTGGTGGTGAAGAAGTGCTCCTGTTTGCCGTCGATCGAAGTGCGATACCAGTTGATTTCAACGGTGGGCAGCATTTCTCCGGTGGCCAGAGCCTGATACATCAGCGGCGTGGCTTTATTCAGCGAGCTGGTGAAGATTAACGGTTTATGTACCCGCGGCCCCGTAGGCTGACCGCTTTGCGGGTCGGTTGGAGCGGATACTTCGTGTTTGATTTCCTGTACCAGGATCTCGTCTTCATGGCCCTGTTGGTAAACGTTACCGACGGAGTCCGCGGTGAATGCACCGGCGGTGATGTTGCCTTGTGTTTGACCAACGATCTTGATGTAGGCGGGTGTTGCCATAGCAGTTACTCCTGCGTCCATGTGGATAAAACACGCACACCAGAGGAGGCGTGGCCATCGGAAACGATGGGCTTCTCAGCGAGGCCGAGGCCCCGCAATTTCGTTGAGGTCGGTTCTGCCATCGCGGATGGGCTAGTTCAGCAGAATGCCGTTGAGCGACTGCAGTACCTCGGTGGTGATCAGGTGCAGGCGATAGCTGTACACGCCATAGGCCGCGGTCATGACCACTGTGCAAATCACCAGGGGGCTCCACCATGGCCATTGCCGGTTCATTCGGTAGTTGCTTGGCGCCACGTGGGTGAGCGGCTCGCAAAGCTGTTCTGGCACGGGGCCGCGTAGTTCACGGATCACCCGATACAGCTTGGCGATGAGTGCCTGCAGTGCCTCGTCACCCTTGGGTGCGATGCCATATTTGCCTTTCAGGCCAAGGCACAGGCACAGGTACATGAACTCCAGCACGTCGTGGTAACGCTGTGGCTCCTGCATCATTCGTGAGAGCACCGTGAAGAACTTCTCTCCACCCCAGGTTTCGTGATGAAAAACGCTGAGCAGGGGTTTCTGGCTCCAGCAGGAGTTCTTGCCCCAAGGTCGGCTCATCACAGCCTCATCCAGGTGCAGGCAAAGGGCATAGGAATAGGCCAGGAAATGCCCGGGTTCATAGGCGTGCTGGCGCATTTCCTCCCGGATGGTGCTGACCTGATTGCGCACCTGTGTGTGTACGTCATCAATGTTGGGCAGCTCATCCAGGGTTCGCAGGCGCATCACCAGACCGAACAGCGGCATCGCTGCATCTACCATCGGGTTGCTGTAGCCACCGCGCAGCCGGAAGTCCGGGTCAGCGGGATAGCCTTCAATGACGGTCCTGTCTGCTTGTTTGTCCAGCCCTCTCAGGTGGGCGAACACGAGCTGTTCTTTTTTGTCTTGGTTCTCGTTTCCAACTTTCGTCATTTCACTCGCTCCTGATCGCCCAGAACTGCAGCTCGAGGCCTGGGAAGTCGCCCGCGATATGGAAGCCAAACCCATTGCTGTCCTTCATGACGGCCCACGCCGGGTTGCGTCGGTCCAGCTCGAAGTAGCTGAAGCCCGCATGGAAGGGCAGTTCTCGCGGCGCCACTGGCAGCGGCAGCAGGGGAATGCCAGGTAGCTGCAGCGGCACGAGGTCTTCGAGTGCCGCCAACGATGTGACCTTGGCTTTTTGCAGGAACTGTTGGCGCAAGGTCTCCGGTGGCAGGCTGGCACGCACGGCGAGGATGAATTCCGCCTCATCGATCAACCGGCGATCTTCCAGGGTTGCTGTCATCACGCCGTACTGCAGGGGCTTCAACGGCAAGGACAAGGCGCGCGGTTGCAGCACTGTGCTGAGGGCGCGGCGCAACATGTCTTCCAATGGCTTGAATGAAGTATTTGAGGCCGTGTGGTGATACGCGGGGTACTCCTGCGGCAGCCGGCTTTGATCCGTGAACGTCACCAGCTCGCCGCAGGCCTGGCTCATAGCGAGGTAGAGCTGCTCGGGGTGGGTGTGTGGTTGGCGTGCCATATGCTGAAAGCAAGGCCACCAGCGATTCATGGCCTGCAGCAGATTGAAATCACGGATGTCGGCGACACCGGACTGGCCTGACGAACCAATGCGTGCTGCCAGGTTGCGCGCGCGTTCGCGCAGGGTGTTGGTGATCTCATCGAGGAAGCGTTTAAGTGCTGGCACAGCACGTACGCAGACGCTGGTGGGATAGAACCCCTCGTCCAGTTGCAGGCTGCCGTCGGGGCGTCGCTCTCGAATCCGGGCCAGGGCAAGGCGGGTGTAGGCGCTGCTGTCTTGCGTCTCGCGCCGGAGTTGAAGATTGGGCACTGCCAGGTCGATGTGCACCAGGTCACCGTCGGCGGTATGGGTGTCCTTGATTTCCAGTGCGTGGGCGACATAACGGAAGTTGGCCGCGTTGTCTGGCCAGCTCACTTCCCGACCCCCATCGGTGCGCAGCGGCAGGCACAGGTGGACCTCACTGTTGTTCGATACGTCGTCGTTGATTTCCAAGGGCGGGGGCGGCGGCAGGTCTCCGGGAATGTCGAACACCGTGCCGTCCGGCATGATGCCCCGCGCGCGCGTGATGGCGATCTTGCCGAGGCTCAGGTATTCGTCGCTCAACTGCAGTTCACTGAATCCGAAGAACGCGGCGTTGAGGCTGCTCAGGCGCTGGTGAAACGCCGCTTCGCTGGCCCGTGCCGCCTGCTGGAAATGCTGAGGTTTGACAAACAGGCCTTCAGGCCAGAGGACTGGGTTGCGTGAGCTCATGGGCGCTCCGAAGCTGAAGAGAAAAAGGGGGGGCGGCGCAAGGAGAGCGCATCAGTTCTCCTCCTTGAGCAGGATTTGGGTGTCATTGACCAGCACGGAAAGGACGATCTGGCGGCCACGCGGCGCTATGCGCAGTACCTGCTGCCAGGTGGCGTTTTCCTGGTTGCTGTAGTCGGCAATCACCGCGATGAAACGGGTGTCCCCGTGGATGGGTTCGAAAGGCACGAACTTGAATTGGCCAGGGGACAACAAGTAGTCATCGCCGCGGATGTAGGTGCTGCGCAGTGCTTTGGCCGGGTCCTGATCCAGGAGTTGATAGGCACTGTTGCGCAGCAGTGTGTCGTCACGCAGTTGCAGGATCTTGATGGCGATGGGTGTGGCTATCTGCTCTGCCGACACTGATGTAGGGCCCGGTAGATTCAAAACCACTGTGGGTTCGTCGTAGCTGCCGGGCTTACTTTCTTCCAGGGCGGAGCGAACCAGGGCGTCGTCGTCCTCGTCCGTCACCTCCGTCGGGATGGCTGGAAACTGCTCCTGCAAGTACTCGAACAAACTGCCGACCTTTTCGGTCAGCGCGTAGGGATCGTCGGCGCTGAGGCTCACCGCATAAGGGCTCGGCTCGAGGGTCCCCTCTTGTTCAACCGGCATATCGAGGCTGTTGGGATTGCCATTGAGGGTGGCGCTGGCGTTCAGGCTGAAGGCCACTTCGGTTGGTTGGTCCTTCAGGGCCCCGACAGGCACGGAGGGGTCCATGATTACCTGCCCCATCTTGCCCAGGAACGTGCAGCCAGAACCTCCAATGAGTGCCGACAGCAATGGAAGGGTCAGTAACGCACGAAGCATCATGACAGTTTCCCCATGAGCAGGCGCTGCAGGTCGTTTTCCTGTCTAGGTTCTGTATGGCGCTTCGCGCTCAGGGCGGCCAAAGGGTCATGACCAATCCCTGACGCGAATGCCTCGCAGATATCGGTTACGGCAGGCGAGTCCGGCACCTCCATCTCGCTGTGCCAGGTATTCGCCACCAATGCGTCGAGCACCTTCTGCCCTGACATGAACAGCGCTTCCAGTGACGGGCTGCTCATCTGATCTGGCTGGTAATGAACCTGCAACCGATAGGCGCCGATGCGCAGTTGATCGCCGTCCTGAAGCCTTACCGGGGTGTGCTGCCCCAGGCTCAACTGACTGTGATTAAGATAGGTCTGGTTACAACAATCGATGGCGCAGAAGCTGCCTTCCAGCCAACGGATTTCGCAGTGAAGCGGTTGAATGCGCTGATCGCAGTCGGCAATCAGCCAATCAGCACCTTGGCTGCCGATGGTGCCGCCCTTGCAGTCGAACTGATGTCGGCTGAGGACACCGTGCTTCAGCGCTTCGAGGTTGGCGATGTTCAGTGTCAAGGTGTTCATGAGCGCCCCCGGATGCGTACGACTGGGTTGCCCAATCCCTGTTTGTCGTCGACAAAGCTGGTCCAGCCAAGATGAGCGCCTTGGCTTCGGTGCAGGCAGAAGGGCGATAGGGCGTTCTGCTGGAGGCGCAGCTCCAGGTCATAGGCCAGGCCATCACGCAGCAGAAAGTCGATCAGCGCGCGCAACCTGCCGAAGTTGACACCACTGGGGAGCAGGTCGCGTAATTGCGCCTGGTCCAGGCCACCGATCAGGATGGTGAATTTGCTGCTGCGGGTTCGTGTGCGATCACCGACCATGAACGTACTGCCTAGGCAGCCGTTGACCTTGCCAAGGCTCACACTCTGTTCGGCGGCCGTGGGTACCGAGCGCGAGTCGAACTCGCGGATCTGCACGTTCTTCAGATCGAAGCAGTGGGCAATGATGCCGGCCACGGTGCCGGGGGCACGGCTTCGGCTGGCGATAACGCCGGCAAAGCTGAGGAGGCGGCTCCAGGGCAGCGCCGTGTTGCCTCGTAGTTGTTCGTTGTTGAGGCCGATCAGCGCAAAGACGTACTGCGAAAATTGGTCACCGGCTCCAGACTGGAAGCGGATGTAGTAACGGTACTTGCGCCAGATACGGTGCAACAGACCGAGCAAGTAGTGATTGAAGAAGTCGAAGAACGCGGGGCGTACGCCCAGGCCTTGCGCATGCTCATACGCCAGCTGCTCCAGGTAGTAGGTAGGCAGTGGCGAATCGGTACCGTGCAGGCCCATGAACGTGGTGCAAACGCGGTAGCGTGCCTGCTCGTCTGCGTTGGACGACGGAGCAAGGCGCTCTGCTTTCAGTACGTCCGAGGCGGGGAAGTTCAGCCGCGGATCACTGGTAAGCCGCACCCGCTGCCGCGTAGCAGCGTCTGGCCAACGTGGCTCCAGGTCGTCACCGTGCAGAGCGTGCAGCCTTTCCAGCAACTGGAAGAAGTTGTGTCGGTGCGCCTCGGCAAGCAGCGTATCGGCTAGATCAGCGGTTGTCTGCCGGTCAGCAATGGCCATGTGTAGTGCTCGTTATTGGTGGTGTTAATCACTTCCAGTCGGTGGAAGGAGTTGATGCTGGCGTACAGGGCAAAGAAGTGCGAAAGCACGCAACTGAACAGGTAGAGGTCGCCCTCGCAGAGAAAGGCGTCCTGATCGAGTTTCAGTTGGGTGCGCAGGCCGCGTATTGGCAGGCCCTTGATCAACCAGTCCAGCGGTTCGGTGTGCGCATCGCCGATTCCGTTCAGGCGTTTGCGTGTGGCGCGCGCTTGCTGAATGTCATGCAAGGCGGCGAAGTCATAGGCGCCGATGACTGCTTTGAGCGGTTCGGCAGACAACAGCGAAAGATAGTTGAGCGACAGGTTGGAGATCAGGGCCCACTGCAGTTGGCCATCCAGTACTGGCCGATAGGCGCGGGTCGGACGGCAGATGTTGCGGTAGCTGGCCAGTGGAGGAGTGACTTCGGTGGTCACGCTGATGTCGCCGATACCCAGGCTCAGAGGCAGGTCCCGATTGGTGCAGGTCAAGTCGACGGAAGCGGTCTCCATCTCGCCGATATAGGCGCTCTCATCGGCGCGGACAAAACCGATGCGGTGGATGACGCCGTCACCGCGCAGCGATTCTTCGATCTTGCAGCGGTAGTACAACGCGGTGCGGCCCTGGACATGTTCGATCTCATGGGCGAACGACTCGAAAGGGCGGAAGGTCCGTAGCGGTTCCACAGGGGGGCCGTCTGCTGTGGTGCGCGTACTGATCACCCGGTCGACACTGAATATTTCGTAGGCATGCGGCTGTCGTCCGCTGGGGTTCAACGTCACCTGGCCGGCATGCCCGGATAAGTCGATAGGCTCGGCGCCATGTTTGAACAGGTTCACCGCGGGCGTGCAGAACAGGCAGAAGTCGTTTTTTCCAACCTGTACAGAGTCGGGTAGTTGGCGGCTGAAGTGGAACTCGATGCGGACACTCTGGCTGTCACGAGCGGGCCAGATTCGGCTCAGGCCTGTCAGGCCGAAGAAGTGAAAGCGTTGAGGAAAAATGAAGTACTCCTGCAGGATCCGGTAGCCGTCGAAGACGTTCTGCGGGTAAGGCAGCAAGGCTTCGTCGGGGCTAAAGCCAGGAAACGTAATACTGCTGGCCGGCAACCGGCGCACTTCGCCGTCGATAGTGACGCTGATGTGCTTCAGGTACTGCGACAGCCAGAGGTAGAGCGTTCGAGCGCAGCGGTCTTCACCGCTCAGGTGAAACTCCAGGCTTTCGCAGCCCAACGAGTTCAGCGGGCGTTGAGCCAGCGGGTTGAGTTTTATGCACACAATCGAGCTGTCGAGCGTCTGGGTTGCACTGACGTCGCCGATGGCGAAGGGGTGGAGTTTGACCTCCGTGCATGTGCTGTACTCGCAGGCGATACCCTCCACCGGGTGCGAAAACAGCCGCGAACCCTTGGGCACGCAGTGTGATTGGCTAAGCGATTGTTTCAGCGGAGCGAACTGAATGATCGTGGTGCTTGGCAGGGGCCGAAGATAGTTTGGCCAGAGCATCTGCAACATGGAATGCGTCAGTTCAGGCAGGTCATCTTCGAGCTTGAGCCGCAGCTTTGCGGTCAAAAAGGCGAAGCCCTCCAGCAGCCGCTCGACATCGGGGTCGCTGCTATCCGCGCCAAGGAATCGTGCAAGCTGCGGATTTTCCTGCGCAAAACCCCTACCTAATTCGCGCAGGTAGCGAAGCTCTTCGCTGAAACGGTCCTTCAACGACATGGGTTATCTCACTCGGGTGTAACGGTTGTGGCCATTGACCAACAACTCGATCTCCAGCTGCTCGGTGTGGTTGTCTATCTGCACCTGGCAATCAAGCCGGAAGTGCAGCTCCAGCGGTGCGTTGGCATCCGGAACAGCTTTCAACGCGTACACCCGTATTCGTGGCTCGAAGCGTTGAATAATGCGACGGATGTCGGCGCTTACTTGCTGGAGCAAGTCGCCGCGGCTCAGGTCGTGCCCGTTGAAGTCGCGCAGGCCAAGGTCAGGGCTGCTCTGCGAGCAACCCTGACGTGTGTTGAGCAGTGTTTCGAGGTGACACTTGATTGCCTCGAAACGTATCCCTGCCATCGTTTGTCGAGAGGGCACGCGGCGAGTTGGCATCGGCGCTGTCAGGCGGTCGAAAAAGCCGCTCATTGCGTGTCGAGCCGACCGACCAGGGAGATTTCGAAGTTCGCCCCCATGTACTTGAAGTGCGGGCGCACAGCGAGCGAGACCTGGTACCAGCCCGGGTCACCCGCTACATCCGAGACTTCGACCCTGGCTGCCCGAAGTGGCCGTCGGCTGCGGACATCCGCCGAGGGATTTTCCTGGTCGGCGACATACTGCTTGATCCATTTGTTGAGTTCGGACTCCAGATCGCGCCGCTCCTTCCAGCTGCCGATCTGCTCGCGCTGCAGCACCTTGATGTAGTGGGCCAGCCGGTTGACGATGAACAGGTAGGGAAGCTGAGTACCGAGCTTGTAGTTGGTCTGTGCTTGCAGGCCTTCGGGGGTCTTGGGGAAGGTCTTGGGCTTCTGCACCGAATTGGCCGAGAAGAATGCGGCGTTGTCGCTGTCCTTGCGCATGGTCAGGGCGATGAAACCTTCTTCGGCCAGCTCGAATTCCTTGCGATCGGAGATCAGCACCTCAGTCGGAATCTTTGCCTGCAGCTGCCCCAGCGACTCATACAGGTGGACAGGCAGGTCATCGACGGCACCGCCAGACTGGGGGCCAATGATGTTCGGGCACCAGCGGTATCGGGCAAAGCTGTCGTTGATGCAACTGGCCAGCAGGAGCGCAGAGTTGCCCCACAGGTAGTTCTGATGTTGGCCGTCGATATTCTCGTCGTAGTTGAAGCTTTCGACGGGCTGCTCCTGATGGTGGTAGGGGGATCGGAGCATGAAGCGCGGTGCGACCAGTGCGGTGTGGCGAGCATCCTCACTGTCGCGGAAGGCGCGCCACTTGGCATGGCGTGGGCCGGCGAAGATGTCTTTGATTTCCTTCAGGTTTGGAAGTTCTTCAAAGTTACTGAGGTTGAAGAACTCGGGCGCCGGAGCCGTAAGAAATGGGGCATGGGACATTGCCCCCACCGAAGCCATGTAGCTGAGGAGTTTGATGTCGGAAGAGGAAGGGCCAAAACTGTAGTTGCCGACCATGGCAGCGACCGGTTCGCCACCAAACTGGCCAAAGCCCGCTGTGTAGACATGTTTATAAAGCCCACTGCTGGTGATATCGGCGGCATTCTCAAAATCGTCGAGTAAATCTTCTTTACTGACGTGCAGGACTTCGAGCTTGATGTTCTCTCGGAAATCCGTACGCTCCACCAGAAGTTGCAAGCCTCGCCACGCCGACTCAAGCTGCTGAAAGTCAGGGTGGTGGAGGATGGCGTCCATCTGCTTGCTAAGTAGTCGATCCACTTCGGCAATCATCTGGTCGACACGATGTTTGTTGATCAGTTGATCCGGCTCATTGCTTTTGAGGATTTCCGAAATGAAGGCTGCCACACCTTGCTTGGCAACTTGATAGCCTTCCTGAGTGGGTACCAACATCGTTTCGGCCATGATCTGGTCAAGCAATGCGGCATTGCCTGCAGTCTCTTGCGAGACATCGGCTGTGAGAGGCGTGTTGTTCTGGGTAGACATGGGGACGCTCCGTTGTCTTAATCTTCTTTAGGCGCGTCGAGCACCAGGTCGAGCTCTTGCGCGAGCTGCTTGCGTGCCTGCACATCGTTCAGCAGGTGCTGCAGCTGCTTGCGGAAGGCGGGCACATTGCCCAGTGGGCCTTTGAGGGCCACCAGTGCTTCGCGCAGCTCCAGCAGCTTGTGCAGCTCCGGTACTTGTCGCGCGATATAGTCCGGGCCGAAGTCGTTGATCGACTTGAATTGGAGGTTCACCGCCAGCTCTGCATCAGGTGCGTTGCTGAGCATGGAAGGGACCGCCATGTTCAGGGCGACATCGGCGTCCTTCATCACGTTGTTGAAACTGTGTTTGTCGACGCGCATGACTTGGCGATCTTCAAGGGAGCGAGGGTCATCCAGCCCGAAGTCCCCCATGACCAGCATTTTGTGGGGCAGTTCTATTTCTGCTTGCTCGTCCCCAGTAGCGGGTACGTACTTGATATTGATGCGCTCTTTCGGCGCAACGGAATTCGTATTTCTAGTCATTGGTGCGTAACTCCCTGTCGCGTGTAGGATGCCGTGCGTAAGATAAAACAAACTCGCGTGCTAAGTTTGTAGGAAGTTTCCCAAGTTTTCTTTTTTGATATAGAAAATGTGTTTTTCTGATGGGTGTGCATTTTTAAAACATGCGCGGGGAAGTGGTGTTTGGTCGAGCCTGAAGATGTAAGAAAATATTTATTTGTATATGGTTGTTTGTGTGTACTAGTCTTTTGTGCAGTTTCTCAGCTGACTTTCCGCTCTTCTGTCGCGATGCATTGTTGTCATGAAAGTGCATTCGCCGTTCAGGGCGGTTGTATTAATGGAAAAAGGGTGGACTATCGGTGATTACCCGCTGTGCTTATGGCGCTGGTTTGTCGTTGCTGTTGTATTTAGAACCGTTATTAGCCAATCCCCCTAGGAATTGCCCTCAAATCGTGTCCAACCTTGAGCGCTTGGCGTGTTTTGATCAGGCCGCAGGAACGCCCCTCCATCTCCCAAGGCTGGAGTGGTCCGCCCCTGAGCAGGAAGCGCCCAGCCTGCAGAGCGTGATGGCCAACGAAGCCCGGCGAGCACCCGATGACCTGGCATTCAACATCAGCGATCAGGGCAATGATTCCAAGGGGCAGAAGCGACTGGTGATCTCCGCCCCGGCCATAGCGGCAGCTGAACCGCGCCCCTACCTTGCCATCAGTTGCATCGAGAACATCTCCAGGTTGCAGTTGCTCACCGGTCAACCCATCGACGCGGGGCGAGTGATCGTGCAACTACGGACGGAGCGTCAGGCAACGAACGCGGTGCCCTGGCAGGTGGTGGAGAACGGCCAGGTGCTCGATGCCGGCCGCGGCCTGCCAGCCATCGAGAAGATCAAGGTACTGATCGGCGCTTATCGCATTCACGTGGTGAGTGACGACCCTGTGCTCGACGGGCTGAGCTTTGATGCCCAGGGGCTGGACCCACTGATCGATCAGGTGCGTGAAGCATGTCGCTGGTAGCGCGGGTTTCGTCAGAAGAAATCGCCCGGTTGCTCGCGTCGATTGATCCGACGGTGCCGGCGGGATTGTTCGACATCGAGGATGAAACCTACCAGGCGATCGACCAGGAGATGGTCAGGCTGGGAGGCCTGCAAGAGGGCACCATTGATTGGCCCTACATCGAAGAAGCGTCCCGGCAGTACCTGAGCCGGCAGTGCAAGCATTTACGAATCGTCGGGCACCTGAGTGTCGCCTGGCTGCGTAATGGCAGTTGGGAGTACTGGTGCTTCACGCTGGAACTGCTGGTCGGGATGATTGAGCGATACTGGGAGGCGGCGCACCCCAAACCCGG
Source organism: uncultured Pseudomonas sp. (assembly GCA_964453495.1). Classification (GTDB taxonomy): domain Bacteria; phylum Pseudomonadota; class Gammaproteobacteria; order Pseudomonadales; family Pseudomonadaceae; genus Aquipseudomonas. Next base: position 33,244 of record CAYVPI010000005.1, read on the forward strand.
CCCGAAAGGCTATCTGGGCAAACGCAAACTGGTTGGTATCGTGCTCAAACGCCTTACCGACGCGTTACCCGGGCTTGATCGCTTCAGCTATACCCAGGCCATCTCGGCGGCAGCGCAGCAGGCGCTCTCATGCCTGCAGCAACAGGTAGATGCGGCGAAGTTGGACCCGGTACTTGTGGCTGAGCTGGAGCGCTTGCTGCTGAAGCAGTCGAAGGACGCCATGGACGTTGCACAGGCTCCGGCAGTCGAAATTACCGCCCCCAAGCTGGCTGCCGCGCCATTGGCCGACGCGTTTATCTCCAGCAAGCCCGGCATGTCGCTGGGGAATGAGCGCGAGACCCGCCGTGCTGTCCTGAGCATGGCCGAGTTTATCAACCAGCAAGACCTATACGACCCGACCGGCTATCAACTGCGGCGTTTTGGTATGTGGGCGCATATACAGGTGGCGCCCGCTGCCAAGCAGGAACATCGCACGGAGTTGATGGCGGTCCCAGCCGATATTGCAGAAGGGTACGAAGAGGCGATTGCGGGCACGGTCATCGATCCGGCCTTGTTGCAGCGGGTGGAAAAAAGCGTAACGGCCTCACCCTACTGGATTCGCGGCAGCTTTCTAGCGGCGAACATTGCCACGCGTTTGGCGATGGGGGAGGTTGCCGAAGCGATTCGCGGCGCAACCGCTCGATTCGTGCAACGCCTGCCGGCACTGCAGCAACTGTGCTTCAGCGATGGCACGGCGTTCGTGGACGACCAGTGTCTGGCTTGGCTCAAAGGGGGAGCGGCTTCGCCCGTCCAAGAGGGTTGCTCCCTTGAATTTCGCGGTCTGCGCGAGGGGCTGGCCAGCCAGTTGGAAACGGACGGTATCGAGTCGGTATTGCTGACACTGCAGGGGCTGCACGCGGACTGCCGCACACCTCGTGAGCGCTGCCACACCACAGTGATTGCGGCTGACTTGCTCGCCGCACGAGGCGTGTCCTGGCTCGCCCAGGACCTGTGCGCCAGCGTCTCCCAGACCATGCAACAAACGACGGCGGATGCATGGGAGCCCGAAACATTTCAGAAACTCCGGCAGTACGGAGCCGTCTCCGTACTGACTGATCGGTACAAGGACCAGGAGCCCTCATGAGCCAATTCCTGAAACTGTTGAAGCGCTGGGGCTTGCCCCTGGCTGTGCGTGCCTGTGGGGCCTTGCCGCTGTTGCTTGGAGTGGGGGCTCTGTTGCTGCTGGTCGCCATCTGGTGGCTTGGCCCGCAATGGACCTGGGGCGACCAGCAGCCACTGGCGAGCGTGGCGCACCGTAGCGTTGCCACTCTGACGCTTGTTCTGTTGCCGCTGTTGTGCTGGCTGTTTGTTCTACGCACGCGCTTTCACCGGCTGCAGGCGGAGCGCCGGCAGGAAGTCGCTGCCGAGGCGGACCCCTGCCTGTCGTTCGTCGATGCCCAAGAGAAGGCGTTAAGTCGCGGGCTTTCAAGCTATCTCGACAATGCAGGCGGTCGCAGGGCACTCTATCAATTGCCCTGGTACTTGGTGCTGGGAGGAGAGGGGGCTGGTAAGAGCAGCTTCGTCAACCGTTCGAACCAGAGCTTTTCCTTGACCCGTATCGCTAACAGCCAGACGCGGGTACGCCAGGCTGAGGATGGTCTCTACCCTGTGAGCTGGTGGATCAGCAACGATGCCGTCATCATCGATCCGCCCGGGGCGTTCATCAGCCAGACAACTGCGCAAAGCCATACTCAGAGCCACGGTCGCGAGCCAGAGCCCAGCGATCCGGTCGGTACCCAGGCAAGGTTGTGGGATCATTTACTCGGATGGCTGGTGCGCAACCGCAGTCGTCGGGCGCTCAATGGATTGTTGCTGGTCGTCGATTTGCCATCCCTGGCGCATTCCACGCCTGAACAACGCATGACACTCGCCCATGTCCTGCGGGCCCGATTGTATGAAGTGAGCAGCCAGTTGGGCTCTCGCTTACCTCTCTACGTGGTGCTGAGCAAATTCGACTTGCTCGACGGCTTTGATCAGTTCTTTGCTCGTCTCACGACCTCTCAGCGTGAGCAAATGTTGGGCTTCACATTCAAACTGGATGCCATCGACACATTCGATGCCTGGGTGGACGAGTTTGCCGATCACTATGATCAACTGATTCGCGTGTTGTATGAGCATTTGCTGGAGGGCTTGAGCCTCCCGAGCCAATCTCGACAGCGCGAGCGCCTGATCGCCTTGCATGCGCAACTGATGGGGTTGCGTCCTGTACTGATGAGCTTCCTGCGTGAAACCCTGGCGAGCGATCGTTTCACCACGCCAGCCCTGGTGCGAGGGGTGTACTGGTCTTCGGTGCTCCAGCAAGGGGAAATGAGCAACGCGTTCATCCGCGAGGCCGCACAGCCTTACAAAACGCAACGGCCTTTGAGAGAAGGCAAGCCGCAAGGAAAAAACCTGGTCTATTTCGCGCAACAGGTCTTCCAGCGCGTCATCTATCAAGAAGCTGGGCTTGCCGGTGACAACGTCAGGGTGGCGCGCAACAAGCGCCAACTGTTGTGGGTCAGCTCGGGGGGCGGCGTGCTGGCGCTTGCCGTCGCGGTCGCCACCTGGCACCGCTACTTCGATATCAACGGGGCCATGGCGGCGAGTGTGCTGGCCAAAAGCCGAGAGTTCAGTCAGTACGAAGTGGATCAACGGCATGATCCGACCGGGCGCAACCTGCTGGAGCCATTGGACCAGATTCGTGATGCCGTTTCAGTGTTTGGCGATTACCGCGGCGCATGGCCTTTTTTTGCGGACTTCGGCCTTTATCAAGGCCGTGCCATTGGGCCAATGGTCGATGAGGCGTACCTGAGTTTGCTGTCCCGACGTTTCTTGCCTGCGCTTGCCAGTGGCGTTGTCGATGCGATGAAGGCTGCCCCTGCTGGCAGTGAGCAGCAGATGGCGGCGCTCAGGGTTTATCGCATGATCGAGGATCGTCAGAACCGTCGGCCGGAGTGGGTGGAGAGCTGGATGGCTCATCAGTGGCAGGCGGCCTATCCTGGGCAAGGGCAGCTGCAACGTGACCTGATGCAACACCTCAAATACGCCTTGGCCTATGCCGATACCGACCTACTCCAATACCGCCAGCAAGTCAGTGAGATCCAGCAGGTATTGCGAAAGGTACCGATGCCGCAGCGGGTGTATGCGAGCCTCAAGCAGCAGGCTCGTGAGCAATTGCACGCTGGCCTCGACATCCGAAATCAGGTAGGCCCCGCGTTTGATGTGGTCTATCAGCCAGCTTCCGCAGCTCAAGGATATGACGGCATCCTGTTGGCTCCCTTGGTGACGGCCAAAGGCTTCAAGGAGCACTTCGAACCACGTAGCCAGCACCTCGCCGACATGGCGATGATTGATCAATGGGCGCTGGGCGAGCGTGATCAGCTGGACTACTCGAACGCTGACCGCGAAGCGCTGGCAGAGCGAATTCGCACGTTGTACAGCGCTGATTACATCGACAGCTGGCGGCGAGCCTTGAATGCATTTGCAGTGGCCGATTTCCATGACCTGAACCATGGCGTCTCGATACTGGAGCAGTTGACCGGGCCTGCGGCACCCTTGCATAGACTGCTGGAGACCGTGCGGGATAACACGTCCATTTACCCTGTACCGACCGCAGACCTGGAGCAGGATGTCACAGCCCTTGCGAAAGTTGCTGGCGGTACGCTTGAGCAACAGCAGGCGGTAGGTATTCGCCGGGCTTTCGCGGGTTTGAATGGCATGCTGGACGCAAAAGGAGAGCAGCCGAGCTATTACGATGAAACGTTGAGTGCAATCACTGCCGTTCACGATTACGCAAAGGCCGTGCAGGACAGCCCGGATCGTGGCAAGTCCGCACTGCATGCAGTGCTTCAACGTTTCTCGATGACCGGCCCCGATCCGATTGGCACCTTGCAACGCGTCGCCACCGGGCTACCTGAGCCAGTCCGGCAACAGGTCAAGAAAGTTGCTGACCAGACCGCTCAAGTGCTCAATGTCGAGGCGCTGCGTGAACTGGAGCGGCGTTGGGATGTTGAGGTGTACAGCTTCTTCCAGCAGCGGTTGGCAGAGCGTTATCCCTTTGTCGTTCGGGCGCCAGATGCATCTCTGGATGATTTCGAGGCATTTTTCGGGCCCAAGGGGCGGCTGCAGCAATTTCAGGACCAGTACCTGAAGATCTTCCTGAAGGACAACCTGGAAGCCTTGCATTCTGACCAGCGCGGCGGGAACTTGATCCGGCAAGAGGTGATCGAGCAGTTGGCGGCGGCAGACCGTATCCGCGAGACCTTCTTCGACCAACGTGGCAACCTCCGTGTGCAGTTCAGCATTGAGCCGTTGGGGCTCAGTGCGAATCAGCGCACCAGCCTGCTGGACCTGGATGGCCAGCTGATCTCCTATACCCATGGCCCACGTCAGATCACTGGCGTTGTCTGGCCGAATACTCTAGGCCAGCAAGTACGCAGCAACCTGACCTTGCTCAGGCTCAATGGCAACAGCAGCAGCCTGGAGTACCGCGGTCCCTGGTCGATGTTCCGCTTGCTCAGCCGCGGTTCGCTCAACGGCCGCACGGCAACGAGCGTCGACCTGAGTTTCCGGACAGGTGATGGTGTGATGCGCTATCGGTTGAATTCCGAAAAGGCGTTCAACCCCATCACCCAGCAACCCTTCAAAGGCTTCAAGTTGCCTCGCGCCTTGCTTCAACAGTCCAAGCCCGGTGCCCTGCAGGCTAGGCTATACGCCACGCCGGTGAATTAAGGGGGTGGGCATGCAAATGGTAGGAATGGGCTGAAACGCTCGCCAATAGGACATCGGCCTTGAACAAATAACCGGAGGGGGTATTGAGCCCGTTAATCGACGTAATGGAAGAACATGCGATCGTTAAGTGATGCTCACTACCTACCCGTAGCCTGCCACCCCATCAACCGCCTCTCAACCACCCCCACCACCCCATCAAGCACCAACGCACACACCGTCAACACCAAAATCCCCGCCATAATGCCATTAACATCAAAACTCGCCTCAGCCTGCAGTATCAGGTACCCGATACCCCGCGAAGCCCCCAGGTATTCACCCACCACTGCCCCCACAAACGCCAGGCCAACCACCGTGTGCAGGCTCGAAAACATCCAGGTCATGGCCGCCGGAAAATACACCGTGCGGATCAATTGAGCGCGGTTGGCGCCCAGCAGGCGGACGTTGGCGACCAGGGCCGGGTTGACCTCGCGCACGCCCTGGTAGACGTTGAAGAACACCACGAAAAATACCAGCGTGACCGCCAGTGCCACCTTGGAGTTCATGCCCAGGCCGAACCACATCACGAACAGCGGGGCCAGGACGACGCGGGGTATGGCGTTGGCCGCCTTGATAAAAGGCGAGAGCACTTGTGACATGGGTGGCGAAAGTGCCAGCCACAGGCCCGCGCCCAGGCCGGTCATCAGGCCGAGCACGAAGGCCAGCAAGGTTTCCACCAAAGTCACGATAAGGTGAGGGTAGAGGGTGCCGGGAAACTTGAGGGTTGCCAGGGTTTGGCCCTGCCATTCCAGTGGCAGAGTACTTTCACCACTGCTTAACCAGCTCCAGACACGTTGCATGACTTGCAGCGGGTGGCCGATGAAGAACGCGACGTTCGGATCGCGGGCCAGGTATGCCCAGCTTCCAAAAAACACCAGCGCTACGGCCATGCGAGCGCTCCATAGATGCAGTGCGCTCATGATCTGGGCTCGTCGTGTGCCTGGGCGTGACACCGGAGTACCTCGCCGCGTAGAAGCTGCCAGATTTGCTGGTGGAGGGTGATGAAGGCGGGGTGGGTTCTGATTTCCATGGCGTCCCGCGGCCTGGGCAGGGTGATGGGGATGCTGCCGATGGGATGGGCGGCGGGGCCTGCGCTGAGCACAACGACCCGGTCTGCCAAGGCGATGGCTTCATCCAGGTCGTGGGTGACGAACAGCACGGCCTTGCGTTCACGCTCCCATAGGCTCAGCAGCAGGTTTTGCATGAGTTGGCGAGTTTGTACATCGAGGGCGCTGAAGGGTTCGTCCATGAGCAGGATGCGCGGGTTGCGAATCAGCACCTGGGCCAGGGCCACACGCTTGCGCATGCCACCGGACAACTGATGCGGAAAGTGGCTGGCGAAACCACACAGGCCCACCCGGGCCAACCAGTCGTGTGCCTGTGTGTGGGCCTGGTGCGTGGTTTGGCCGGCCAGGCTCGGGGCCAAGGCGATGTTGTCCAGTGCGTTGTACCACGGCAACAGGGCGTCGGCCTGGAACAAGTAGCCGGCGTGGGTATTGAGCCCGTTCAGCGCTTGCCCATGGATGTTGATATGCCCGTAGTCGGGAGTTACAAGCCCCGCGCACAGGTTCAACAGTGTGGACTTGCCGCAACCTGTGGGGCCGACCAGGCATACAAATTCGCCCTCGGCGACGTCGAAGCTGACACCGGCCACTGGCGTCTTGCCTTCAAATGTCACGCCTACATCTTCCAGAGCCAGCACCGGCGCAGGCGCCACTATCATTCAAATGCCTGCAAGGCTTGATTGACGAAGGTATTGGTCCAGGTGCTGGCGGGGTTAAATGCAGCATCGCGCAAGCTCGGCTCGAACGCTTGCAAGGCCAACAGCGCAACGATCGCACCCTGTTGAGGGAAGAGCCCGGTGGCTGACAAAGCAGGTTGGATGTTGCGGTATGCCTGCTTGTACAAGTCTGGATCGTTGAGCAAGTAGGCCGCAGGTACCAGGGCGGCGACGTCTTCGGCGCTGGCACTGCCGAGCCAGTGCAAGGCTTGCACCATGGCGTTGGTCAGGGCCTGGATGGTATCGGGGTTGTTTTCGATGAACTGGGTTTTGGCATAGAGGGTGCCAGCGGGCATTGGCCCGCCGAACAGTGCCCGGGTGCCGCTGGGGTCGCGAGTGTCGGCAATGATGCGGATGGCCTGGTGTTTTTCCAGCAAGCTGATGACCGGCTCGGTGTTGACCAGTGCATCTATCTTGCCGCTGCGCAAGGCTTCGACGGCGGCCGCTGACGTGCCGACGCCTATGAAGGATACCTCGTCGGCGCGGATGCCGGCCTTGGCCAGGACCAGTTTGGCCACCATCTGGGTGGAGGAGCCGGGGGCACTGATACCGATTTTCTTGCCGCGCAGATCACTGGGCGAACGGTAATCGGGCAGCGTTCGGGTCGAGACACCCATGACAATCTGCGGGGCATCTGCGGTGAGTACGAAGGCGCGCAGGGCTTGCCCGCGAGCCTGCATCCGCAGGGTGTGTTCATAGGCGCCACTGACGACATCGGCGGCGCCGCCAATCAAGGCCTGGAGTGCCTTGCCACCTCCGGCGAAATCGACGACCTGGACTTCAAGGCCTTGTTCCTGGAAGTAGCCTTTTTGCAGGGCGATTGTCAGCGGCAGGTTGTAGAGAACGGCTTGCCCGCCTACTGCCAACGTGACCTTGGGACGTTCAAGGGCGGCTGCGATTGACGGGGTCATGAGCATCAAGCAGAGCGACAGGTAGCTGAACAACGTGGCCATGACAACTTCCTTGCAAAGTGAACAGGCAAGGCTAGGCAGCTCGGGGAGGGCGGGCAATGCGAGGGGTCCGAGAAGATTGTGCGAGATTTCAGTTGGTACCAGCCCTTTGCTCGCGTCGAGTACGTTCGAAATCTGCGCAGGGCCGCTAGCGTTCTCGTGCAAGCGATAACGACCCACCGGTGGGCTGCGGATACTGGACCTCTACAACAACAATAAAGATGTGTAGAGGTACTCATGAACCAAGCTCAAACGCTACCACGCTCAGCCCATGGCGTCGGCAAGCACCTCAAGGCCGTGGGCCTGCTCGGCGCAATGATGCCACTGGCCGCGCTGGGCGATTTCGCGCAGGACAGCCAGTTGAACCTGGGCCTGCGCAATTTTTATGTCGACCGTGATTTCAAGGGGGCCAACCCGAGGACCTCGCGCGATGGCAGCTGGACCCAAGGCTTCGACCTGCGCTTCACCTCCGGCTACACCTCGGGGCCTGTACAGTTCGGGCTCGATGCTGCGGGGCAATTTGCCTATCGCCTGGACGGTGGTGGTGGCCGGGGCCCTGACAGTGTCATCCCTTATAGCCAGAGTGACAGGGAGCAAGCTAAGGATTACGGGCGGGCCGGGCTGACCGGGAAAATGCGGTTTTCCAGGACCGAAGTAAAAGTCGGTGAGCACAGGCCTACATTGCCGGTGGCCTTTTTCGATGATTCGCGTCAGCTTGTGACCACCTTTCATGGCCTGTTGGTGCAGTCCAACGAGGCTGAAAACCTGACGCTGACAGGAGGGCGCTTCACTGAAATCAGCACGCGCGAATCTTCCAACAGCGAGAAAATGTACCTGTTTATCCGGCCGAATGGCCCGCGCTTTCCAAGCGATGGCTTGAACTTTGCTGGCGCCACCTACAATTTCGGCCCTACGTTTTCGGCCAGTTACTTCTATGGACAATTGGAAGACATCTATCAGCAGCACTACCTGGGGTTCACACTCAACTCGGCATTGGGCGGTGGCTACAGCCTCAAGACCGACCTGCGTTACTTCAACAACGATGAAGACGGCGATGCGCTGTATGGCCCTATCGATAACCATACCTATGGCGTGATGACCACCCTGAAAAAAGGCGGGCACGCGTTTGGCGTCGGCTATCAGCGCATGCTTGGTGACAGTACCTTCCCGACCTTGAACGGCTATGTGCCGCAGCCCTACCTGGTGAACTGGTCGGCGGTGGCCTTCATCAAGCCTAATGAAAGTTCCTGGCAGGCGCGCTACGACTACAATTTCGCGGCCATGGGCGTTCCTGGCCTGACCCTGACGACTCGCTACCTGCGCGGCACCGGTATCGACCGTAGCGGCGACCTCAGTGACACGGCCGAAAGCGAGCGCGACCTGTTTCTGGCCTATGTGGTGCAGAGTGGCCCGCTCAAGGGGCTGGGGATGGAATGGCGCAATATTGATGCGAAGTTCAAGCACAACAATGATTATGACGAGAACCGCTTGATCACCACCTACACCTGGAAGTTCTGGTAAGGCGGTGCGGCGGCGCTAATTTCATGGATCGAGGGACCGCCGCCGGCAGCCATCAATGCGGGCGTGCCAACGTCTGCGACGGCAACTCGCCGAACGCCTGTTTATAAGCCGCCGTGAAATGGCTGGGTTGGGCGAAACCCCAAAGAAACGCAAGCTGCGACAATTGCACTTCCCCTGGTCGGTGGCGCAGCAGGATGTCGCGTATTGCGCGCAGCCGGCAACTCTGGATATAACGTACCGGGCTTGTGCCCAGGCTGTTGCGGAACGCCTGTTCGAGGCTACGGCGGCTGGCACCGCTGATGCTTGCCAGATGATTGATCTCGATCGGCTGCTCCAGGTGCGCGTGGATATAGTCGACCGCGCGCTTCACGCTGCCCGGCAACAGGCTGCGTTGTTGCGCTGCCTGCAAGCCAGGGATCAACTGCAGCAAATTTTCGCAGAACAAGTGCTGCACATGGGACTGGCACGCTGATGTGGCCAGCAAGCCCGATGGGTTGCCAGCCTCGCTGTCCACCAGGCGCAACAGGCTACCCAGGCTGTGCAGGGCCGGATGGTTGCGCTCGAACAGCAGCGTTTGCGGTGAAAGCCTGGGCTCGTTGAGTTGGTAATGACGCTCCAGGTGGTCGACCAGCAATGGCGCGTCCAGGGCAATGACAATGGCCTTGGCCCCCTCATGCCAGATGACATCCACCTCGTGGCCCGGTGTGAACACCAAAAGATCGCCCGGCCCCGCCTGTAGGCCGCCAGGGTGGCTGCTGATGCCGCCTTCGATGGGCAGGATGCCGTGCCAGGAGTTCAAGGGCCTGGAATTGACGCGCACCTCGCGCCCCCAATGAGCACCGAACAACTTCAGTTGCGGCAAGGTTTCCAGGGTAAAGGCAATGTCCAGCGTGCCAGGTGTGCGTACGCTGATGCGGCGTTCTTCAAGATGGCTGTTGAGCAAGGCTTCGGCGTCTTCGACATTGCACGAGCGCAGCAATGGCCGTGCCGCGAAGGGAATAGTGCCAAGGGAGGGCAGGCTGCTGGGCGTCGGAGTGTTCATCACCGTTACCTTTCTTATTATCGGGCAGGGCTGGCCCACCGGCATTTCGGTTGATTGCGGCTGGGCCATTATCGACCTCGCCCGAGCATGCAGCAACGGCCAATGATCGCGCCCCCGAAGTTGCTGGCAAATAACCACGCGGGTGGATAAAGGCTTGCGCGCTCACGTTATCGGCCTGCCTGTGGCCGTCCGCATACTGGAACCTCAGCCAATAATAACAACCGAGGAACCACCCCCCATGACCCGGATGCACACACTCTGGCTTACGTTGCTGGTTACCCTGTTCAGCCATACGGCAAGTGCTGCCGACGAGCGCCCCAACTTTCTGATCATCGTCGCCGATGACCTGGGTTACAGCGACCTGGGCAGCTACGGCAGTGAAATCGCCACCCCCAATATCGACTCGCTGGCCGCAGGTGGCGTGCGCCTGACCAATTTCCACACCGCGCCAGTTTGCTCACCGACCCGCGCCATGATGCTCTCCGGAGCCGACAGCCATGTCGCCGGCCTGGGTAACATGGGCGAGCTGATCCAGCCGTTCCAGAAAGACAAACCCGGCTACGAAGGCTATTTGAACGAGCGCATGGTCACTGTTGGGCAAGTGCTCCAGGACGCCGGCTACAACACCTACACCACGGGCAAGTGGCACCTGGGTCGCACCGAAGACACCAGCCCCAAGGCGCGCGGCTTCGACCGTTCGTTCATCCTGGTGCAGGGCGGTGCCAGCCACTTCGACGACCAGCACGCCATCATCGCCAACGACCCGAAGGCAATCTACCGCGAAGACGGCAAGGTGACCGACGTGCCCAAGGGCTTTTACTCCAGTGAGTTCTACACCGACAAGTTGATCGACTACCTGGAAGCCGACAAGGCCAGCAACAAGCCGTTCATGGCCGTACTGTCCTACACCGCGCCCCATTGGCCGCTGCATGCCCCCGACGACTGGCTGGACAAGTACAAGGGCCGCTACGACGCAGGCTACGAGCAAATTCGCCAGGCGCGTTTGGAGCGGCAGAAACAACTCGGCCTCGTCGCCAACAATGCGCAGCCCAACACACCCATGGCCAAGGGCTTGCCCAACTGGAACCAGCTAAGCGCAGACGAGCGCCAGCACGAAGCACGCAACATGGAAGTCTATGCAGCGATGGTGTCCAACATGGACTACCACATCGGCCGCCTGCTCAAGTACCTGGAACAAACCGGTAAGCTGGACAATACCTTCATCGTCTTCATCTCTGACAACGGTGCCGACGGCAACAGCCCCATCGACCTGCCCGGCAACAAGGAGTGGATGGCGCGCGACTTCGATAACAGCCTGAAGAACATCGGCCATAAGGGCTCCTACGCCGACTATGGCGCACAATGGGCCCAGGTCAGTTCCACGCCGTACCCGTTGTTCAAGGGGTTCACCACCGAAGGCGGCATTCGCGCGCCTGCCATCATCAGCGCGAAAATGCTGAAAAAGGCCCACCTGCAGGGCACGCTCAATCGAGACACGGTGCATGTGATGGACCTGATGCCAACCATGCTCGACCTGGCCGGCGTTTCCCTGGGCAAAACCTTCCACGGCCGCCCGGTGCAGACCATCAGCGGCAAGAGCATGCGCCCGTTGCTCGAAGGGCAGAGCATGGGCGAACGCCAGATAGGCTGGGAATTGTTCGGCCGCAAGGCACTGCGCAAGGGCGATTGGAAAATCACTCTTGTGAACAAACCTTATGGCAACGCCGACTGGCAGCTGTACAACCTCAAGATCGACCCGACCGAAAGCCAGGACCTTGCCTCGAACGAGCCTGCCAAGCTCAAGGAGATGCTGCTGGCCTGGAACCAATATGCCAAGGAAAACAACGTGCTCGATGGCAAGTTCGAGTTGAAGTACGGCTTTAAAACCTGCCTGTATGAATACTGCTTCAAGTAGGCTGCACCCCGGTGCTCGGTCACGACCATCGGGGTGGCGCTTGATGAAATAAAAGTTTTTTTGAATCAAGGGGTTGACGGGGGTTCTGGTTTCGATAGAATGGCGCCCGTCAACACGACGCGGGAATAGCTCAGTTGGTAGAGCACGACCTTGCCAAGGTCGGGGTCGCGAGTTCGAGTCTCGTTTCCCGCTCCAGTTTGTTTGCGTTTAAAGCTGCTGGTTAGAGTTTTAGACGTTTGGGGCCGAGTAGCAAAATGGTTATGCAGCGGATTGCAAATCCGCCTACGCCGGTTCGATTCCGACCTCGGCCTCCATCATTCAAGCCTTCAAGATCAACGTCTTGAAGGCTTTTTTGTGTGCGCAGGAAAAGTATCATTTCCGCATCTTTCATAATCATTTCCGCAACTATGGCTTATCGGGTGGGTTTGACGATCTCTCCCACGCGCCGATAGACCTTTTTCGTCATAGTCTCTTTTGAGTGTCCGAGCAGTCGGCTGGCATGGCCAATGTCTTCGATTTCGCTGGCGGCCTTCGGGCGAATGTCTCTGAACTGGAATTGCTGGATTTTCTCGGCCAGGGCCAGGTCTCCTTCATTGTTTGCCTTCCTTGCTGCGCGCTCCCTGGCTTCCTCCCAGCGATTGCGCAACATTGCGTAGCTCATCCTCAGTCCTCTCAAGTTGGTGATCAGACACGAAGTGCGAATTCCCTGCAGGGTTCTGCGCTCGAGCAGTGCATCGATAAAGATGCCCAAGCCCGTCGGATCGTCGCCTTCGCGTAGGCGAATGCGAAGCCGTTTCTCCGTTTTGCCCTGGCCGACGAACAGAAACTCATCGGTTAGATCGCCGAGGGCAACCTTGATGGCGTCTGACGGCCGCTGACCGGTGAGGTAAGCCATGTCCATGGCATCCTTCAGGTCCTGCTCAGCCTGGTCGTAGACTGCTTCCCATACGTCATGGCTGGCATAAAAGTCCCGCACCACTTCTTTATTACGGCGAACCATCGAACACGGATTGGCGTTGGCCGTGAGGCCCCACTCGCGTGCGATTGTGAAAACGTGGGAGAGCAGGGCAATTTCTCGGTTACCTCTCGTCTTCGCGCTGCGTTTGTCGCGGTACTGGGCAACCATCTGCGGCGTAACCGCGTCGATCGGTACAACATCAAAGGCTTTACGTAACTGCTTTAGCTCCGCTCGATTGTCTTTCTGAGTCCTAGGCTTCTTGCCCGGGATGATTTCTTCTTCGTATCGATCAAAAACATCCTTCAATGTGCGCATATTCTTTGGCACAGCCTTCCGCTCAAGTCTGGCCCACTCGGCCCTGGCTTCGTCCAGATCAGTCCCGAGAGGGATTTCCCGCCGCTTACCCGTCTCATCTCTCCCGTCGTAGTAGTATCCAACCCACAATTTCCCGCTTTTCATCTTCCTGACCCGTCGCAGCATCCTTGGCGGCAGGTCACGGTTGACCGTCTTTTTAGTGCGCATCCATTACCCCACGCGCGATAAGTCAAAAGTCCAGGTCTCAGCCGTTGCATTCGTTGCTGACGGCTTGACCCCTGCAAGTTTGAGGCGAGCATACACACGCCCCACTACCGGGCGTCTGGCTCCGGTGAGCACGTATTGCCAGCCGTTGTTCGAGAGCCACTGGATCTGCCGCGAAGGCGTTTGGTAGCCGGTGATAGCGGCCAACTCTTCGTCAGCCAGGGTTTCACTTTGGATTTCCATAGCGCGCTCCATGCCGCCCTGTGGCAGCAGAAAGTGAGAAGTGGGAGGGATTAAGCTTTGTGGTCGCGCCCGCTGAACCAATGGCAGGCTTCGACCAAGCGAGGATCGTCATACCAGTCTTCGATGATCCGGTTGCAGGCTCGATCACGGAAGAAGGTCGGGCCCAGGTAGCTATGCCACTCCATGAAGACGTGAGTGCCGTCTGACAGTGGCAAGCGGTAGAAGGGTGAAACGCAAATGATGCCGTCTGCGATGCGGTGGCAGGTCATGGCTATACCCTCACGCCAGAAAGTGATGGCCGGCAGTTACTGCGTAAGCGGCTTCTTTGGTGCGGAACATCAGGTGAGTCGTGCTTGAGCTGCCCCAGCTGTCGAACTCGACATCGACCCACCAGGCGCCGAACTTGCGGTAGGGCTCGCCGAGGATCTTGGTGACATGGCAGTCGATGGTGTTCATGGTTTTCTCCATTGAGGTTCGTTTGCTCACGCATGGCTTCGCCCACGCCGCAATGGCAGCAGGCTCCGAACTGGGAGGGATGGAGCGAAATTTTCGTCTACACTGATTTTCATTAACACGCTATGGCGAGAAGAAAAATGCTCCATGAACCTACCGGTATGAAGCTTGGCTGGCGCTACCAAATCGAAAATACTCAAGACTGCAAGATATTTGATGGGTACTTTGAAGACGGGGTTTATTTTCAGTCAGTTGAGCATCCGGTACGCGCTGGCCGGCTTGACGGTACAGCTTTTATATATAACTTGATTGACGAGAAGGCCGTTCCTACATTCTCAAACGGTTTTGTTGGCGAGATTCGAAACCTAGTCCTCACTTTGTCAGATGGTACGGTGTTCGGGATAAGACATGTGGGTAATGGCTAATCAGTAAATCTGCTCGCGTAGTTTGGTCGCTTTGAGTTGTATATATATTATTTACTTTTGGTTAAGGCTTCGCTGTTGATAGGTCGAATGCCCGTGATGCTTCAGTTCACTGTTGGCATAAGTGAACCGTGCAAAACTAACTCTGCAGGAGGTTAGAGTGATCGATACCCAGAGCGTTTCGTTGTTTGATGGTTTTGGACCTGTCATCGATCCGCTCCCGGATAGTATTGGAGTGGGAAAAATGGGGTTTTTTCGCTCGGTCACGCTCCCCACTTGGGAGCCCGATCACCTGCACTGGAATGGACCCTCGGGCTTGGTTTTTCATGATGATGGTAGAATGTATTTTTTTGCGAAACGCTTATCAAATCAGCGTCGCACTGGGTTGTTGGATTCAGGGCGTGCATTCTACGCGACTGTGGAATTAATGTTCTCAAAAACAAGGGATGATCCTCAACCCTTTTATACTTATGAATTTGCAGTCGTTAGGTTGGATTGGAAGACTCGGGTGGATGATTATAAAAAAACATGGCATTTTCCTGGTCTGCTCCCATATTTTGCGAACTCATCTGTTGGGCTGAGGCGGCACTGGCGGGCTGACTCAAACGAGACTCCTCCTGTTGTAATTCCTTTTCCTTCTATAGGGTTTTAGCTGGGTAAAAATCGGTTACGTTATAGTAGGTTTTGCGGGGGGAGGTTATGAGTGAAGCAGAAGTGCATGTAAGCTGGTGCATATGGCATGAGGGGGTTGCCCCATATTTTGCCATTTTTGTAGGTGGAAAGTGGGTGGATTCTATAGATATTCAGGGCACTAAGAGGAAAATGCTTGCAAAGCTTCAAAATAAAAGTGTTGCTTTGAGGCTCGTTAATGGCTTAAGTGATAACGAGTTGCTTGAGGTGATAGAGTTATGTAGGAAGAAAATTCCGGCAGAGCGCGAATTGGATCGTCATGTTTTGTGGGTTTGTGATGTGGAGGGGTGGCGGAATGAGCTTAAGAATTATTTTGCTAAAAGTGACTATAATCAAATAATCAGGATTTATAAATATAAGCAGGATCATAATCCTAATGCGAAGAATTTATTGTGCTGCTTCAAGTATACAGAAATAATTGAGTATTTTAGAGGTATATTAAAAATGAATTGAGGAGTGTGTTTTAATGTGTTTTGTTGGGCGTATTTGATTTTTTTGAAGTGGGATCTCCTGTTTCGAGAGCCTCGTTTTACTTTGGCTTGGCTGTTAACTTCAAGCGAGCGCGCTGGTGGGCCCTGAACTTCCGTCTCAAAACGACAGCTCTAAATCCAAGTCATTCCAACCCGCTACCCACCAAGCGCCTTTCACGCTGATCGGGCTGAAGGGACAGGCCAGCTTTCCGCCGCCGTGCTGGCGGCATTCCCGGCCGTCGTAGTAGGCGTCCGGAATGTCATAGCGCCTTTTCATGAGCGACCTTCTTGCCCGTCTTCGCCTTGGGGAAGTCGATGCTGTAGGTGGTGATAAGCCGCTTCAGCCGGTCGCTACTGATCTGCAGTTGAGTGGCGACCTGGTGCCTGTTCAGTCCGATGTCACGCAATGCTGTCAGTCGTTCGCAGAGCTCCGCGTCGACGGCCGGGTCAATGTATTCGCGCCTTCCCTTGCCGCGCCTGGGGTCAGGTTGGAACTTGATCCCGGCAGCAGAGGCAATCCGGTACAGCGTGGTGTAGGAGAGGCCGGTTGCATTGCAGGCTTCCCGTTGCGTCATCGTCTCTGCCAGCTTGCGGACTTGGTCTTCGACGGCCTGGCGCGCTTCTTCCGAGGCCCTTTGATTCGCGTAACTCAGTTCGCGTATGCGCTGGCGGGTCTGTTTCTCTGCGCAGACCGTTGGCTTGCTCGCCGGCCTCGGCACGTACTCGAAGGGCTGGCCGGTGGTGATGGTCCCGCCATTCGAAAAAAAGGCAGCTTTCGCTGCCTCCAGTTCGGCTTGTCTGTCCGCATAGGACTGTGTGAGGTAATCGCTCATGATGCCTCCTACTTGATCCGGATCGAGCTTTCACCCCGT
Organism: uncultured Pseudomonas sp.; assembly: GCA_964453495.1. GTDB lineage: Bacteria > Pseudomonadota > Gammaproteobacteria > Pseudomonadales > Pseudomonadaceae > Aquipseudomonas. The sequence continues at coordinate 49,864 of CAYVPI010000005.1, forward strand.
TCGAGGTGTGCCCAGGTTGGTTCTGGAATCAGCTCGGCCTCTACGTCTTCGCCGGCATACATGCGCACACGAACCGCGGTGTTGTGGTCACGGATTTCCTTGAGTCTGGTGGCGATAGTCTTCTTGTCTGGCGAGATCACCGTGCTGACCGACACGAAGTCGTCCGGCAGGTCGTCTTCCTTGTCCACGATCACCTTTTCGGGTGCCATGGCCAGGGTAATGGTGAACAGTGGCCGCTTGATCGATTTGATGTTGGCGGCTTCCATGTTCCGACGAAGGTAATCGCTGATCTGGCTCACGCTGTTTTTCTTGGCGCGCTTGAGTTCATTAAGGCGCTCGACTTCCTTGTCGATCGCGTCGATATCGCTTTCGATGTTTCGGCGCAGCATGACGATGTTGTCGGCCTTGATTTCGAACTCACCCTGGATGCCGTCCATGGTGTCTTGAATGGCTTGGCGTAGGCCTTCGTCATCGCTGTCCGCCATGGCCGCCAGTTCGGCCATTTGGCCGGTTAATGCGTAGAGCTGGGTCATGCTGCTGCTCCTTCCATCTTCGCGGTGAGGTCTTTCAGTTCTTTAGCAATGCGCTTGACTGCCGTTTCGTCTTTTCTCGCGGTCAGGCGGCGTACGGCGTGATCATGGATTTTCTTGAGCTCCTGGATCGACTGAGCTCCGCCCATGGTCTCGATCACCGACCTGATGTAGTCCAAGCGTTCCTGCTGCTGACGCTCGAGCTCGGCTTCTTTGTCCTCGGCCTTGGCGATGGCGACCTCGTCGCGCACCGTTTCAACGTAGGCTGCGTCATCGAACAGCCCCATATGAATGTCAGCTGCGAACCCGAGAGGTTGTAGGCACTTGCCGATGGCGTCGGTGAGCGACTTCTTGGCCGCTTCCCAGTCCGTGATGATCTTGCCGCCTTGAAGAAGCACGAACGGGGTGTGGCCGTAGTGCTGGACAGTGCACTTCTTACCTTCCTTGCCCAGGTACCAAAGTTCGATCTTCAAGGTGTGCAGCTTCGCGTTGATCCTTGGTGCCTCTGGCCACTCTTTGGTGGGCGCCTGGAGCGGAGCACCTTCGTCGAAGCGATCCTCGAGGACAGTCCAGCCCCAACCTTCACCACAAGGGCCGAACACTTCGGTGGCCTTACGCATGAGATAGGTAGGTTTGATGGCGGTACCCTTAAAGCCGCCCATACCCGTGAAGTTCTTGGTGGCGCTTGGATCAGTCGTGTCGACCTGGTCCCAAATTCTGGTGTTATCGGACATGTTCATCTCCGTGCCTACCGCAGAGCGGGGCGTCAGTTGGGTAGGGGAATGCCAGGTCACGCCCGTGAAGGTGGCGGACGCCCTGGCTGCCGGTGATACTTGCGCGCTCTTACCGGCCTACGCTCCACTCAGGGTACGGTTATCCCCGAAGGGCCCGCCGTGCATCGGGTGTGTCAGTTGGTCAGGTAGCCAGAGTAGGCACTAGCCAGCATCCAAGCGGTGAAGAGTAGAAGGGCGATGGCAGAGCCGCGCCATGCGTAAAGGCGGCGGGCGCGTTGGTAGGAGGTCATGGCCTGACCCTCACTGCGATCCGGCCGCCCTTCATGGTCGGTGCAAGGCGCTTGGGCAGGCTGGCCACGCGTGTATCTCGCGGCAAACCTACGGCTTCATTAAACGGAACACCAAAGCTGATCACGGCCAAGGTGCGTTCAATTTGCTCAAGCTGTTCGTCGATCAGGGATTTAACCGGTGCAGTGCTCATGCCTTGATCCTCTGCATTGCGCGTTCCGTCATCCGGTGCAAGCGCTCCGAATAGTGTCTGTGTTCGTCATCGCCGATGGCGCCCAGGGCATAGGCCATTTCGATTCCCATCAGAGCGCTGGCTTCGGTCATGGCCGGGAAGGGCGCAGCCGGATACTCGTCCAGCACCTGATCAATCATGCGCACCGCTGTTTCGTGGGCTCTCACGCCGCACGCTCCCGCCGATCTGCGTCGACTTGCTCCCAGAGCAGCTCTTCGATTTGTTCGGCGTACCTCTCGGCAGCTGCCGCGCAACCGTTGCGGCCCAAGTCCATCGGTACGCCGTCATCGTCATACGTGGTGCCCGAGACAACAGTGAATTCCATTTCCCGATAGCCGAAGAAATCCCAATCGCTGTCCCAGCTGTTGCGGTTCGGCTTCACGTCTTCCAGATGCTTGATCTCGCACTGGAGGACGAACTCCTCGATGATCACTTCGTAAGTCATGGTCGCCTCCAGAGTGGCGTTGGTGTGCAAACCGCATTGGCCAGATGCCAGGCGCGGGTGACCAAACCCAGCCGTGAGACTGGCCTGGCACCTGCTGATGCGGTTAATGATGTAGGGAGGGGTGTAGGTCGAGCGATTAGGGAGGGGGTGATGCGGGCAACTAGAGTCATACTGAGGCGAGTCTGGCTCGGTACCGCCAGACCCGTCATTTATGGTTGTCTCTTTCCTCTGGAGGCAAGAGGTTGTGAGCATTACTGCTTAGTAAGGGTTGCCTCGTTCGTGGTCAGCCAGCCGCTGCACTTTTTGATGAGTGAGGTAGCGCTGATAAGGGTGAGCGAGCAGTTAATGCTTCCCCCATCAACCGGATAAGAAAGTACTTTTCCATTTGCTGCTCCACTGCCACTGCCGTGGGTGGAGGTGCCTCCTGCAATGTGAACCTGTGAAATTTGGTAGTGATTGTTGCCGGTCGGAGTCACTGTCACAGTCATATCCTGAGAGAATCCAAAGCTGTTGCTACCAGTCCCTGCCCACGTACCAGAAAAGTCATCCTTTGGAACTTTGCTTTCCGCAGCTGTGCCTTTTGGATCCTTATCAACCTGGCTGCAGATGGAACAGCCGCGGTAGGTCACAGACTTTTGGGTGATAGGGCTGGTACCGAAAAGGCTTTCGGATTCTTTGCTTTTATTCACCAATAGTGTCTGGTGCGGGGTGCCATCGACGTAGTACTCCACTTTGGAGCACGCTTTTTCTGAACTGTGCACTTCGATTTCCGCGCCAAAACTTGGCTTAGAGCCGTAGCTCTTAATGAAGTCGATCGCTCCGCTGCATTGCCCGACAATCTTTTGGCAATCGCATTGCTCGGCAAGGGCTGCAGAGGAGGCGAGCAGTAGTATGAGAAGTGTTGTTCGCACGTTGACGCTCCTGCGGGTGATGGCAATTGGCCTCTTGCAATTGTAGTTAGAGTCGTAATTTGTGCATCGCCACCAGTCGAGCACATAAAACTGTGGGCGGATCACGAACATCAACATGAAGTTCTATTTTGATTTCCCGTCTGGCCCTGTCGCCAAGGCCAGCCAGTGAAATCTGGTGTTTCTCACCTAGGCCTGCTACTGGCAGCCACCTGGGCGAATCTCTCTATGTCAAAGAACTTGATCCAGTCGATCCCTCGCGGGGCTGGGAGATCATTTCGCTGATCCCGGGCTATCTGGCGGCTTCACCAGTCGTGTGGCGGGTCTCGTAAGGCCCTGGCGCGGCGTGTGTCGCTGCGATGGATTAAATATCACGCAATGTGTTTATTTAGTCAACACACATTGTGATTTAAATTTTTGTTTGACGCTCTCCACTCCCCGTCCACGTTGCGATATGATTTTTCGACATCCTGTATGGATACACAGCATTCAAGGAGCAGCTGATGGACAAGGTGCAAAAGCGAAAGCAACAGGAGAGGGTAGAGCTGACGGGGCTGGAGCGGCTTGGCCTAAGGGTTTCCGCGATGATCAATTCACCGGTCGCGCAGATTCAACGCTGGGTAACGATTCATCGCCTGGACACGGATGGAGACCAAGAGTGGGAGGAGGTGATGGGACTTCTTTCCGAGACGGATGACCTGGAGATGACTTTCAATGATGACGAGTCGGTGACGCTCAAGTGGGAGAGGCCGACTGACGAGGACCGTGTAGTGGAGGGAAATGAGTTTGGTGAAGTGGAGGAGCCTGCGCCGTTTTGAGGAGCGAAGCCCGCACCGATTCGCAGGTAACAACAAGCCCGCGAGCGGGCTTGTTTCAGGTGGCATTTCTGCTATGCCTTCCTGTCGTTTTGGTTGGACAAACATGCACGAAAGTAAATATCTCGAAAATCAGTCACTGCTTTTTCCTGATATTCTTCGGTTCCGTATCTGTTTACCTTATAAGCTTCATCTATCAGAAGCTTGAACAGCTTGTTCGTGTAATCGTCTCCCTCGACGGTTTTATACATTTTCGCCATTGGAACACCGCGTTGTCGTGCTTTCATCACCGACTCAGCTATTGCATCAATCCGTTCGCATTCACTGGGTTCCTTTTTTTCGGTATCCGCGACCGTAAAATTTGCCCACATGATGCAGATCAATGAGAGCGCAGAAGTAGTTCTTAGCACAGGGTTCCCTCCAGTGAATTGAGTGAGGACTTTACCATTAATGGCTTATGGCTACTATTGCAGCAATGGAGAAAAAGAAGCCCGCACGGGGCGGGCTCTTTGGCTGAAGGGGAGGGGAAAACCTTCGGCAGCAAGCAGTGTAGGCCAAGCGGGGAAGGGCGCCAGGCAGAATGAAAAAGCCCGGCGCTGGGACTGGAATCGTTAAAATTTTGCCTTGGATTGTTTAATGAAGCCAAGGAAATCTATGCATAGAGTAGGCGGCTTTTTAGTTGCGCACACTGCTGGAATTTTGTATTTCGATAAGGCCTTTGGAAGGTCAATCTGTACTTTCTCGTTTGACACAAGATTGATTCCGTTAGACTCGGCGGTGGCTATAATAATGAGGTCATTTTCACCTACACCCACACCGTATCGTTCTCCTTGAATCCCAAGCATATCCTTTAGACGCGCTGCACACATTAGGATCGCTGTAGATGGATGAAGTATTGATATTTCATTATCATTCATCCATTTTCCGCATTCTGGGGTTTTGTGGCAAACCTCTTCGTAGGCGGCAAGGGGGATAGATATCGCACCTAAAAGTGCCTGATTCGCGAGCCATTCCCAAAGCCCAGGGAACTGGTCTTTAGGATAATTATCCCAGGCATAAATCATGGAGGAAGCATCAAGCGCCCACATAATATCCCTTAAGGTCGTGTATATCCTTTACCTTGATCCCATCAAGATAGCTACTCGCTTTAGATAGCGAGATGTTTTTCGCTGTTAGCGAATCAAGAACTACCTTTACAAAACCGTCCCCAAAAATATGTTTTGGTTCCCTGTAGCGATAGCCACGGCTGCCTCCACCTTCAGACTCAGGCAGTTTCAGATTGCTTCTCCATGCACGGTAGGCGCCATAGTCGTCTCCACTAATACGCCCCGCGTCGAGCAGCCTCCTGAGGATTACCTCGCCGCTGACTCCCCATCGCTTTCTGTGCAGAGAAAGCCATTCGTCAAACTCAGAAACGTCCTGAGGCTTATTTTTGTCGTTAATTGAGTCAAGAAAACTATCCGGCACCAGCAAACATCCAGCAAACTCATTTGCTTCCCGCTCTGACCCACTGCTATGGTGAAAGTCTGAATCATCATCGATTGAGCTTGTTTTATGCATGAGAATGTGGCCGAGCTCATGCATTAAAGTGAATGTCTGCAGAGTTTCCCAGTATTGTTTTTTTACTAAAATTAATGGGCATTTATTGTCATAAAGCGAGAAGCCTAGCACTGGGTTGTCTTTAGCTATTTGCCATGCTCCGTTATATCCGTTACTTCTAAATACAAGAATTCCTTTTCTTTCTACAGCAGCACGATACTGTTCAAAGCTGCTCTCATTCGATAAATTAAGCCATTCTCTAGCTTTTTTTGCTGCTTCGCGTGGCTGTCTTGGTAACGATGGCGGCGCAAATGCACGATCATCCTCTGGGCTTATTTCTTCGAGGAGCCCTAGATATATATCCCTTTGGCGCTCCGCTCGCTCAATTAAAGCCCGAAGCTTCGCAGAAATTGTGGGCTTCTGGTTTGCGATACTTCGAAAAGCAGGGGTGTGTACCTTCGTCGAGTCAACAGGACCATTTTCCATGAAAAACAGTATTCCGCGACCGAAATGCTCGGCAACTTTCTTAAGCTGGTTGAAGGTTAGGCCGCGCTCTCCGGAGATGGTTTTTTCCAGAGTGGCTTCTGAAATGCCAGTCTCAAGAGCTAATTGAGACAGGGTTATTCCACTGTCTTCGCAGCACCAGGCGATCCTGCCATGATTGAATTCTATTCGCTCCATTTCCCTTAACCCTTAGGTTGCCCCCCTATAAGACAAAACTCAGTTTACGCACCAGCCGATCTGCCGTCGAATTCACCTGACCATCAACCTATAAATCCCCGCCGCGCCAGATCACTCAGCCTTCCCCCGCACAATCCTGCCCACCCGAACCTCATCGGCATACTCAGTCAGCTTGTCCTCGGTCTCCTGAAGCGCTTGGGCAATCCGCATTAGCTCTTCTGCCTCGACTTCATTTCCGGCCTCAACCATTCGCTTGACCGCTTTGTACAGATCCAGGCTGGACCACTTGAGCAGGTCAGCTGCTTGTTTGAGATCGTGTCTGAGTTCTTGGTTCGGCTGAGTGACTGTCATTGTGATCTCCTGTGGATGGTTATCACGCCTGATGACTACATCTTGCGCGCATTCCAGTCCGGCAGCACTCTACTCAGCTTTGTCCCGCCTCACCTCATCCGCATAACCCGCCAGCTGATTTATATCCTCAATGGAAAACCCTGCGACTCTCTCCAATCCTGATCCGATCAAGCGCCCGGTTTAATGCGTCCAAGGCATCGAGTAGAGCTTTCGCCTCAGCTTCCCGACCATCTCCCCATAGGCGTTCAGCCATTTTGTTCAGGGCTTGGATAGAGCGCTCAATTTCAGCAGCAGTCACTGCTGCTTTACTGTCCGTCAGCTTCTTCTTCATCGAGTAACCGGTTGCAAGGCCTTCTTTGTATTTCAGTATCTGGCGCGAATACACCTGCCAGTCGATCCTGTAGGGCTCAGCGCGCCGCAGCGACTCGTAACGCAATCGCAGCTTCAAGAATCTTGTGTGCCTGAGCCAAGACAATCTCAGCCAATTCATCACTTCCAGCTTCTTTGAGAGCGTCCACCACATCGAGCAGTCTCTCCACCTCGGCCTCAATGGTGTGGATGGATTCGCCTATCTGGTAACGAAGTGAGTGCGCCATTTCGATCAACCCTCAAGCCAGATCGACTACAAATCCCTGCCGCACCAAATCGCCCGGCCCAGCCTCACAGTTTCTGCGCATTCCAGACCAGGAGAACCTTGGCGTGGATCGTCACGTCGTCGATCCGTGCGGTCTGATTCTCGTAGTGTCTGTTATCCGAGATCATCCGGTAGTGATCCTCGTCAACCATCTGCAGGCGCTTGATATACAGCAGCCCGTGCCAGGTGATCACATAGATGCCTTCACCGATGAACTCATTGACGCCGCGATCTACAACTACCGGGTCCTTGTCGTTGATCGTCCCCTCCATGCTCTGGCCCCAGCCAGTGATGACGGCCAAGGCCGCTGTCGAGGTGTAGGTGACGCCTTTCTCACGAAGCACTTCTTCCCGAACGATCAGGTTGCGGATGGCCTCGTTGTAGTCGGCCGGCACCTGGCCGTGCCCCATCGCGCCGCGAATATCGTACTGAGGGATCAGAATTTCATCGGGTCTCGCCCTGAGCCCGGAGAGGTCAGCAGGAATGACGTTGCTGTCTTCTTCGCTTGTATTTTCGGCGACCGCAAGAATTTTGTTTTTGAGGTGCTCTGAAAGGCTGCCATTTTTCTCAAGCATTTCGCGGACTATGTCGGTCGCCGAGGTCTTCTTCGGTGTAGCGGTCAGGCCGACGTTTGCAGGGAGGGGCGAATTGCCAGAAATGCTGGAACGGTGACTCTCGTCAACAATAATCATTGGCAATACATCGGAAAACTGAACTCCCAATGCTTTAGCCATAGCGTCGATATCAGCAAGCGTGGGTTCTCGCGTACCAACCTCATAATTGCCCACGCGCGACTGCGACTTCCACCCGCAAGCCTCCGCCAGCTGCGCCTGGGACATTTTTGCTGCTTTCCGCAAGCGCTTGATGCGCTGACCTAATGATTCATTCATGCGCGGGATTCAATCACGAATTGAAATACCCGGCTTTCACTTATTGTGATTGCATATAACACGTTACGTGTTTATCCTGTGATTAACAATGGAGGGCACCACATGAATCAAGTCCGAACGATCCGCGAAAGGGCTGGCATAACTCAAGCCGCACTGCGTCGGGCGCTCGGCTGGAATCAGTCCCGGCTGGCTAACTACGAATCCGGCCTACGAAGCCCTGGGCTCAGCGAGGCACGACTGATTGTGAAGGCCTTGAACGCTCTCGGTGCGAAGTGCGCGCTCGATGACGTTTTCCCTCCTGAAAAACAGCCTTTAACCGCCGCATAACCAATTCCAACAGCCAGGAGCACCACTGCATGTACGCCAACCCCAAACACCTACATGACCGCGAGATCAAGGTCCGGGTCGACGAGGACACGTTCGAGCTGATCCAGGCACTCGCCAAGTTTCACCGAACACAACGCGCCGTTCTTTGCCGTGAATTGCTGGAAGCACAACTTGTCGCCCTGGCTGCCGAGGATACAGGCGAGCACAACGCGGCTTGAAGGCCCGAAGGAGGCCCCATGCCTATCGAAGAGGTCCAGTTTGACCTGGACCAGCGACAGATGGATGAGCTTGAGCGGGAAGCAGAGAGAAGGGGAGTGACCCCGGAAGACCTAGCCGCCGAGTTGATGCGTCGAGAGCTGGCCATCAGGACCAAACCCCGAAAACCAAGGGGAACTGTAACGCCGTTCCATCGCAAGGCCTGAACAGGCCCTCAAGAGTAACTGCCATGTCGCGCAAGCAACTCACAGATGACGATTACGCAGGCATGGCAAAAGCGGCCAAGGAGCTTACTCGTGGCCGTGAGAATTCAGTACGTGGAGAAATGAACAAGGCCCTGAGTGACTACTACAGGGCCTTATCGGTGCGTCAATCGGTTGCAGCCGAGAAACGCGAAGAAAGCAACAACATCGAGACCACAGTATGAGCAACATCATCCCACTTCGCAATACCGGGGGGTTCACCCGGATGGACAACGACCTGTATGAGGCCCTGATCGGGGCCGACTTGTCGGGGCGTGAGCTTCGCGTTGCCCTGGCAATCCACCGGCAGACCGCCGGATACAACCTTGAGGCCGCCCGCATTGCCGCATCCTTTATCGCTGAGATGTCCGGCATTCATCGCGAGGACGTTTCCCGGGCTATCTGTGAGCTGATCCGTCAGCGGGTCATCTACCGCACTGGAGGTAGTCGTAGCCCAATCGGTTTTGCGCCGGTCAATGAGTGGCGAATCGACAAGAAAAACACCCACGCGAGTAAGCCGAAAACAGTGCCACAGTGTGGCGTTTCCACCACGTCCAATGTGGCGTTTCTACCACACAATAAAGACATAAATACAAATACTACCTCTGACGAGGTAGTCGTCGACGCCGAGCGTCAACCGAAGCAGACCGAACTGCTTCCCGATCAACCACAGCGAATCAAACCCCAGGTGCAGGCTTGTCCTCACCAGGCCATTGTCGACCTGTATCACGAAATCCTTCCAGAACTGCCAGGCGTAGCCTTGATCAACAAGACCCGGCAGCAGCACCTGCAAGGCCGGTGGCGCGAAAGCGCAATTCACCGGGACCTGGGGTTCTGGCGTGATTACTTCTTGTCGGTGAAATCTTCCGATTTCCTGACCGGCAAGGTGCCTGGCCGTTTTGGTGGAAAGCCATTCCGCGCAACGTTCGACTGGCTGATTGCCCCCTCCAATTTCGTCAAGGTCGTGGAGGGGAATTACCATGCGTGAGCCCTACAGCGTCGAAGCCGAACATGGCCTGCTGGGTGCGATGCTCCAGCGCCCCGAGCTGATCGATACCCTGAGCGATGACCTGTCCGCTGAGTCGTTCTACTTCCCTGAGAACGCCGAGGTGTTTCGGGGAATCATGGCGGTTCGTTCTGGCCACCAGGCTGTCGACTACCTGACCGTCTCCGAGCACATCGGCGTCATGTCGAATGGCGATCGGGCTCTAGGCCATTGTGCTTCCCTGGTCGCAAATACCCCAAGCGTGGCCAGTGCTGGGACCTACGCCGCAATCGTCCGTGAGCGCTCGGTGGAGCGTGCACTGTACGACCTGAGTAGCCACACCCTAGAGGTCGCTCAGAGTGATGCCGACCTGCAGAGCAAGATCGCAGCGGTGCAATCAGCCGCAATGGCCATCGATGCCGGCACCGGTGTGGACGAAGTCGTAAAGGCCAGTGATGTGTTGGTTCACCAGCTTGAGGTCTGGCAGGAGCGCCACGACCGCCATGCGCGCGGCGAAACCTTGATTGGCCTTTCCACCGGCCTGAAGGATCTGGACGAGAAGCTGGGTGGCCTGCAGGACGAGCAGTTGATTATCATTGCCGGACGGCCTGCCATGGGAAAAACCACCTTGGCCATGGGCTTCGCCATAGACATTGCCGTGCGCCAGGCAAAGTCGGCACTCGTGGTCAGCCTGGAAATGAGCAAAGGCCAGTTGCTGGACCGTGCCATAGCGTCCGAGGGCAAGATCCCGCTCAACCTGATCAAGAACGGCACCGCCTGCCAAAGCCATGGTGATTGCCTGAGCGTGGCCGTGGGCAATATCAAGAGGGCGAATCTGTTCATTGCCGATCGCGCCGGCGCAACTGTTGGCCGCATCCGCTCGCTGGCCCGTCGACACAAGATGCGCTACGGCCTGGACTTCCTGATGATCGACTACCTGCAGTTAATGGAGGGCGAGGGCGGTAACCGTACGGAAGAAGTCAGCAGCATCAGCCGGGGCTGCAAGCTGCTCGCCCGCGAGCTTGGCATCCCAGTCGTCCTGCTCAGTCAGCTTTCCCGGAAGTGCGAAGAACGCCCTAACAAACGCCCGGTTCCGTCTGACCTGCGCGAGTCCGGTGCCATTGAGCAGGATGCCGATGTGATCCTCTTCGTATACCGAGACGAGGTCTACAACGAGCACTCCGAACACAAGGGCATTGCCGAGATCATTGTCGGCAAGGGTAGGGATGTTGAGACCGGAACTGTACGTGCCGCATTCCTCGGTCAGTACAACCGCTTCGAGAACCTGGCGGCCGGGTGGAAAGCTGAACCTGTTGTACAGCCAGCGCCGAAGGTCACCAGTCTGGCCGAACGGTATCGCAAGGAGAAGCAATGATGGCTGACCACATGCTCCGCACCGAACAAGACCGTACTCGGCTATTGGGCTACCTGCAGGGCCTGGACCTTACCAAGCCGCGCCGTATCGCCATCACCGAAGTACGCAACAAGCGCAGCGAAGCCCAGAATCGCCTGCTGTGGATGTGGAACGGGCTGATTCAAGAGCATCTGCGCGACTCTTTCGGCCAGGTTGCCAGTTCCGAGGAGTGGCACGAGATCTTGGTGGCCAAGTTGTGGCCGGCTGAAGTTCACCCGGTCCTGTTGCCTGACGGCACCCGGTACCGTGTCGGCCGAGCCAAGACCCGCAAGTTCACAACCGTCCAGATGACTACCTACCTGGAACTGCTGGATGCGTACTGCGCTGAGCATCTACAGCTTCTGCTGCCACATCCTGACGACCTGATGATGGCGATCTACGGCGAGCGCCGGGGGAGGGCAGCATGAAGGTGGTCAGTCAGAAACTGCGCGACTCCGCGCGCGGGCAGTCCTGCACCCTGCGCCTGGCCGGATGCGGTTACGACAACGGGACTGTCGTCCTGGCTCACATTCCATGCGGCCAGAAAGGCATGGGTATGAAAGGTCCGGACGTGATTGCCTGCTTTGCCTGCGACAACTGCCACTCGATCATCGACGGCCGCCTCCGCGGTGAATACACCGACACGGACCTGCTCCGTGCACTGGCCGAAACCCAACTGATCTGGATTAAACAGGGCCTCATGAGGGTTCCAGGAGTTGCAGCATGAATTACGCATACATGCTTCTTGGGGTCCAGCTCATTTGCTCGGTCTGGTGCCTGGCTGCCGGTGTCGCCATCGCAAGTCGACGGAAGGAGCAAGATAGAAAATGGTGATGGCGAAGAAAGCAGTGCCCACCGAGCACGAAGAGCAGAAGGCCGTGATCAGGTGGTTCGACTTGCAGTTCCCGGCGCTACGCGGTCGCCTTGTCGCGGTTCCGAATGGCGGTCACCGCAACAAAGTGGTGGCCGCAAAGTTGAAGGCCGAGGGCGTGCGCAAGGGATTCCTCGACCTGATGCTGCTGACGCCTCGCCATGGACATGCTGGCTTGATCATTGAAATGAAGCGTATCAAGGGCAGCCGGATCGAACCAGAGCAGGCCGACTGGCTCGATTGGTTGAACAGCCAAGGCTTCATGGCCGTTGTATGCAGGGGCTTCGACGCGGCGCGAGACACGATCAACAGTTATCTGGGGGAATCTTCATGCGCAAAGTAGACACGTTCTATCTGCTGACACAGTGGGGGATATGGCTGCGGTATGGTGACGGTATCCCACGGTACGTCTCTCCGCACTTTGCGCTGATGCGGGACAATATTGAGCAGCACTCAAGCGCGCCCAGGGCATGCGAAAGCGAGGAGGTTTGCATGATGATGGATGGCATTGTTGCCCGGTTGAAGTTGCGCAACGAGGAGATGGGCACGGCCCTGATCATCTACTACAGCTGGGGCATCAGCTATGCGGCTTTGGGCAAGCAAATGGGTATATCCAAAACCCGAGCTGAGTCCCTGGTGAAGTCTGCGGAGGTCTGGGTTGACGGCGTTCTTGATGAGCGATTGGCCGCTTGAATCGTCCGGACGGTTAATGTAGATTTGCCACTAAGTTGCGGTTTTACCGCTTCAAACAAGCCCGGCCACTGCGTCGGGTTTTTTATTGGCCGTTCGTCCAATGCCCGGCACTCCCCACTCCCTTGTCGCCTCTCAACTTTAAGCGTGGATGTCCCGCGCACCAAAGCGGAGAGCCAGCATGGAAATTGATGAGAATGCACCTGGTAACAAGTCGCAGCAGGACGTAACTCGCACTACAGACAATGAAGCAGGTCATGATCCTCGGCGTAATGAATCGGAGGTTCCTCTGGCACCGGATGATGAGACACCGGTTGAGGAAGAGCTTTCTGACGTGGATGCCAACAATTCGGTATCAAGTGAGCATCCGGAAGCAGGGAGTAACAGCCGTGTCGATGATCCTGACTCCGACCCTCAGATGAATGATCCGGACGAAAACGTTAAAGAGAACCGCGGCGTACCCGCAGCCGATCCTGAATCAGGTGCCTGAGTTATTGTCGAGCATCCAAATTGCCCGCTCAGTGCGGGCTTTTTTATACCTCCAGTTTACCCGTAGTCAGGCATAGCCAGGCTCTTTCGTTTTCGGCTCCGTCACACCCACCGCTTTAAGTTGGGAGTGCGGTTGGAGCCGTTTCATATCCAGTCGTGTCCAACGGAGTCGAGCGCATGGAGTATTTTCACCGCCTGCTCGAAAAACTCGACTGGGCGATTGCAGGCCTAATCGGAGCTGTTGTCGCAAGCTGGTGGCACCGTGAGGACCTGACCAGCCGCAAGGCCTGGCTGATCTTTCTCTGTACGGGTGCCGCCTGTGCGCACTACCTGACCGGTATGGTCAGCGCCTATTTCGGCATCATTGAGCCCCGTAGCGTTGCCGGTGTCGGCTTTCTGCTGGGCACTTTCGGCGGCTCGCTTATCGCCGCTATTACTCGCGCCATCAAAGCCGCTGACCTCTGGGCCTTCATCCGGTCCAAGTTCGGGGGAGGCAGCCAATGATCTTCGAACATATCACCGGTTCCGCCGCTGGGGTCATTGCCATGTGGGCGACCTGGTGTGTGCTGAGCGGGAAGGTCCGCGACGGTGTGTTGGGCAAGCTCATCTATGCAATCGTGGCTTTCAGCGGCTACGCGATCCTGGCCCGCACCGATCGCGTGTTCTCCGCCTCAGGTTCTGCCGAAGCAACGCTCTACGTCGCCCTGGCGGTTGCCGGCGTGCGCCATTGGTTCGTAGCCACGTACTGGAAGCAGGTCAAAGCCTGGATCTGCCGCAACCTGAACTGCGAGCAATGCCTGCACTGCGACCAGCGGCCCAAAGATCAGCGGGTAGAGCGCCGCAAGCCCTCGCACTAAACCTATCACCTGAGAAAGAAAATGACGGATAAGCAAACACCCGACTGGGAGCGCATTGAGCAGCTGTACCGGGCCGGTCTGCTTTCCGTGCGCGAGATTGCTGCGTCTCAGGGCATCACCCACGGCGCCATCAACAAGCGCGCCAAGCGTGACGGATGGGTGCGAGACCTCAAGGCGAAGGTTAAGGCGAAGGCCGATGCACTGGTATCCAAAAGCTTGGTATCCACTTCGGTATCCATGGATACCAAAGTTTCCGAGCGGATGGAGGTTGAAGCGAATGCCCAGGTCATTGCCAACATCCGCATTGGGCATCGAACCGACATTGGCCGGTACCGCAGATTGGCAAACAAGCTGCTGGAAGAGCTTGAAGGCCTGACCGACAACCGCGAACTGTTCGAGCAACTAGGTGAGCTTCTTGTGAGCCCGGATGACAGCGGCATGGACAGGCTGAATGACCTTTATCGCAAGGTTATCGATCTGCCGAACCGCACCAAAGTCATGAAGGAATTGGGCGAGACCCTGAAGAACCTCATTGCTCTGGAGCGCCAGGCCTACGACGTTGGCACCGAGCCTCCGGCCAACGATCTCAGCAAGATGAAGGAAGAAGAAATTGATCGCCGCATCGCCCAACTATCCGGTAACGCGAGCTGACAAACTGGCACTGCTCGCGCTGCTTGAGGAAAAGGAGCGGCGAAACGCCCAGCGGCGATACCTGCTGCAGTTTGAGTCGCTGTATGAGTGGCAGCACAAGTTCGTGCGAGCCACTGCCGAATACTCGTCGTGCATGCTCATGGCGGCGAACCGGGTGGGCAAGACGCGCACCGGGCTGACTGTTGATGCCATGCATCTGCTGGGCGACTACCCGGAGAGCTGGCAGGGCCACAGGTTCGAGCATGCGCCGCTGTGCTGGTTGCTGGGTTACTCGATGGAGAAGACCCGGGACCTGCTGCAAAAGCCGATGTTCGGCAAGTACGAGAACGGCAAGTGGACTGGTGGCCTTGTCCCGGCTGAGCGGATCGTTGGTCACCTGTCGGCGTCCGGCACGCCAGGAGCGATGAGGGAGATCACGGTCCGCCACGCGACTGGCGACCTGGCAACCCTTCAGTTCTGGTCGTACAGCCAGGGCCAACACGCACTGATGGGCGACAGCGTCGACTGGTACCACATCGACGAAGAACCCGAAGACAAAGAGATCTACCCGCAGGTGTTAACCCGCACCGCGACAGGCGACAAGGGAGCAGGCGGCCGAGGTATTCTCACCTTCACGCCTGAAAACGGCCGCACCGAGCTCGTTGTCCAGTTCATGGACTCGCCAGGTGAAGGCCAATACATGCAGCGCGCCACATGGGATGACGCGCCGCACCTCACAGAAAAAACGCGCCGCGAACTGCTTTCTGCCTATCCAGCGTGGCAGCGCGACATGCGAACTAAGGGTATGCCATTGCTCGGTACTGGTCTGATCTTCGATTTCGGGGACGATGAGATCAAGTGCGCTCCGTTCGAATGCCCGCCGCACTTCTGGGTGGTCAACGGCATGGACTTCGGCTGGGATCACCCGCAGGCCCATGTGCAGTTGTGGATCGATCTTGAGGCTGACGTGATCTATCTGGCCCACGCCTGGAAGAAGTCGAGGATCACCCCGAGCGCTGTCTGGGGATCGATCAAGTCGTGGGCCAAGAACGTTCCAACAGCTTGGCCATCGGATGGGCTTCAGTCTGAGAAGTCCTCTGGAGACCAACAACGCACCGCGTATGTAGAAGCCGGCTGGCAGATGATGGGCGACCACGCTACCTGGCCCGAGGGCGGCGTCGGCGTAGAGATCGGCCTTGTCGAACTGTACGAGCGCATGACAACCGGTCGCTTCAAGGTGTTCTCGCACCTGAGTGACTTCTTCGAAGAGAAGATGAGCTATCACCGCGATGAGACCGGGAAGATCGTCAAGCTCAATGACGACATCCTCTCGGCGACTCGCTACGCCTACATGATGCGCCGCAACGCCTTGCAGCGCTTCCAGTGTGTGGACCAGGAAGCTGGCCAATTCCACGCCAACTACGACCCATACGGTGCCTGATATGTGCAGCAAGAACATCACGAAGGTGGTTAAAAAGCTCGACCCGCTGATGGGCGGCGACAAGGTCCTGGACAAGCTTGGCTTGCCATCCCTGATGGGTGAGAAGAACGGTGTCATGGCCACACCTGAAGTTGCCACCGCAACCGCAGCCGGCACCAGTGTTCCAGCCGCAACCACCAGCAGCGACAGCGTGCAGGCCGCGCTGGAAGCCGAGCGCCGTCGCCGTTTGGCAGCGTCCGGCCAAAACTCCACCATCCTGACCGGTAACACTGGCGTGCTCGGCAACGCCAACACCAGCCAGAAAACGTTGCTCGGGGTCTGACATGACTGACTCCCTGCGCGACCGGCTGGAAAAGCGTTACACCAGACTCAAGGCTGATCGCGAAAGCTACTGGACTTCCGAGTGGCGTGAGCTCGCTGACTACATGAGCCCGCGCTCGATGCGCCGGGAAGGCGACGAGGTCAATAGCGGGAAGCGCCGGGATCAGAAGATCATCAACCCTCGGGCCACCTTTGCGGCTCGCACTCTGGGCGCCGGCATGCACACCGGCATGACCAACCCGGCCAGTCCCTGGGTGAAGTTCGGTACCCCTGATCAAGGCTTGATGGAATACGCCCCGGTCAAGGCATGGCTCTACGCCGCCGAGAAGGCCATGCGCGAAGTGATGGCACGGTCCAACCTGTACAGCGTTCTGCCGGGCCGATACAGCGAAGAGGGCATTTTCGGCACTGCACCGATGGTTATCCTTCCGAATGAGAACGACCTCTTCCGTGCGTACCCACTCGCCGTGGGCAGTTACATGTTGGCCAACAACAGTCGCAACCAGATCGACACGATGTTCCGCGACTTCAAGATGACTGCTCGCCAGATGGAACAGCAGTTCGGCAAAGAGGCGATGAGCCCCACGGCACGAGGCCTGCTCGACAATAACCCCGAATGTTGGGTCGACATCTGCCATGCCATTGAGCCGCGCGATGGCCGCGATAGTTCCAAGGCCGACGCGAAGAACATGCCGTTTCGTTCGGTGTACTGGGAAAAGAAAAGCGACAAGGACGAAACCCTGCGCGAATCTGGCTTCAAGGCGTTCCCGGTCATGGCGCCGCGGTGGGATGTATTGGGTGAAGACGTCTATGGCACAGGCCCAGGCTCGCAGTGCATCGGCTCGACCAAGGCTGTCCAGCTCATGGAGGCCCGGAAGGCTGAGATGCTGGAGAAGGGCGTACGGCCACCTATGGGTGCCCCAGCCAGCCTCAAGAACCAGCGTGCATCGATCCTGCCGGGCGATATCACCTACCTGACAGACATGTCGGTAGGCGCGAGGTTTGCCCCGTTGTACGAAGTGAACCCCGGCTGGATTGGTCAATTACGTGGTGAGATCCAGGCCGACAGCGACATTATCGACACTGCGTTCTTCGTCGACCTGTTCTTGATGATCAGCCAGATGGACAGCGTTCGCACAGCCTACGAGATCGCCACTCGCAAGGAAGAGAAGCTGCTGATGCTCGGGCCGGTGCTTGAGCGCCAAACCGACGATCTGCTCGACCCGCTGGTCGACATGGTCTTCAACTTGATGCTTGAACAGTCCGTTCCTCGGTGGATGGGCCTGTTGCCTGGAGCTCCATTGTTACCGCCTCCTCCGAAAGAGCTGGCCAACATGGATCTGCGTGTGGAGTTCACTAGCATCCTCGCCCAAGCCCAGAAGGCAATCGGTGTGTCGAGTATTGAGCGTGCGATCGGTTTCGCCGGCCAGGTGGCCACGACCACGCAGAGCCTTGCACCGTTGGATCTGCTCGACGCAGACGAAGCTATGCAGCAGTACTTCGAACTCATCGGTGTTCCCCCAACACTGGTCCGCGCCGACGACGCTGTTGCAGCGATCCGCAAGCAACGTGCAGAGGCTGAACAGCAGGCGCAGATGCAGCAGCAACTGGGCAGTGTCATCGAGGGCGCCAAGACCCTCAGCGAGACCGACACCGGCAGCAATAACGCTCTCACCCAGATCGCGGGGGCAATGTGAACGCAGGCGAACAGAACGCGCAGGACCAGGCGAGAAAGCAAGAGAAGCTGGCCCGCCAGCAGGAGATCAACGACTTCCGGTGGCTGATGAGTGACCCACGGGGGCGCCGGTTGATGTGGCGTGTCATGGGCAAGTGCCGGCTGTTTCAGCCGTCATTCGACCCCCACGGGGGCATCACCAACTTCAACGAAGGCCAACGAAATGTTGGCCTTTTTCTTTTGAGCGAAATCAACGACGTGTGCCCACAGCGGTACGCCGAGATGGCCGCTGAGCACGCACCAACACCAGAGGAACGCGAATGAACCGCCTGACCATGATGCTGATGGGCATGACCCTGATGAACGAAGCGCCAGTTGATGGCGCTCCTTCCGGGGGGGCCGATCCAGCCCCGGCGGACGCAGCGCCCGCCACCGACACCACATTGCTGACAACTCCACAAACTCCGCCAGCCGCTGACCCTAAACCCGAAAGCGGCAAGCAGGACCCGGAAGGAGACGCAAAGCCCAAGGACGAGGGCAAGCCTAAGGGTGCGCCTGAAGCGTACACCGACTTCACCTTGCCTGAAGGCTTCGAAATGGACGGCGCCGTCCTGGACGAGTTCAAGGGTATCGCGAAGGACCTGGGCATTAGCCAGGAGGCAGCGCAGAAGCTAGTCGACCTGCAAAGCAAGCTGGCCACCCAGCAAGCAGCACAGGCGCAGGAAGTCATGGTCCAGCAACGCCAGCAGTGGGCAGACGCCGTCAGGGCCGACCCGGAAATCGGTGGCGACAAGTACGACGCATCTGTGGCAACCGCCGTGAAGGTGGTCCAGTTCATCAACGACCCGCAGCTGACTCAGCTGCTCAACGACTCCGGTCTGGGTAATCACCCGTCCTTGGTGAAAGCCTTCGTAAAGATCGGGAAGTCCATGTCCGACGACGCCTTCGTCCTTCCGGGCAGCCAAGTCGCCCCCAAAGAAATGAGCATTGTTGACGCCTTCCGATAGGCGCACATAGGAGAAATACCGATGGGCATCCTCACCGCTACCATGCCGACCCTGCTGGACAAATTCAGCCGGGAAGACAGCCAGAAGAAGATCATGAAGATCGTCGAGCTGATGGCAAAGCAGAACGACATCCTCATGGACGCCGAGTACCAGGAGTGCAACGACGGGTCCAAGCACAAAACGACCATGCGTTCGGGTATCCCCGAGCCGACTTGGCGCCTGTTCAACAAGGGTATCCAGCCAAGCAAGTCGACCACCGTGCCTGTCCTCGACACTACCGGCATGATGGAAGACTACGGCTTGGTCGATAAGGCCCTGGCCGATCTGAGCGGCAACGCTGACGCCTTCCGCGTTTCCGAGAACATCGCCAAGCTACAAGGCTTCAACAACAAAGCCGCGCGCTACATGTTCTACGGCAACACCGGTTCCGAGCCAGAGGCGTTTCTTGGCCTGGCCCCACGCTACAACGACAAGGCAGCCGAATCCGGAGCGAACATTGTCGATGCAGGTGGTACCGGCTCCACCAACGCTTCGCTGTGGTTCGTGACCTGGGGCGAAATGACCACGCATCTGCTGTATCCGAAAGGCAGCGTGGCCGGCTTCCAGCATCGCAACCTGGGCGAAGACACCGTCAAGGACGCCACCGGTGGCGAGTACCAGGCGTATCGCGACCACTTCAAGTGGGATATCGGCATGTCCGTGCGTGACTGGCGTGCAAACGCTCGTATCGCGAACATCGATGTCACTGCACTGACCTCCGATGCGGCGACCGGCGCCAAGCTGATCGAGCTGATGATCAAGGCCTACTACCTGCTGGAAAACCCAATGCAGGGCGAAGGCCGCACCGTGATCTACGCCAACCGCACCCTGCAGACCTTCCTGCACCTGCAGGCCATGAACGCCAAGAACGTGAACCTGACCATCGGCGAATACGCCGGCAAGAAGATTCCCGAGTTCCTGGGCATCCCGATTAAGCGCGTCGATGCGCTGCTCAACACCGAAGCCCGCGTAGTCTGAATGACTGCGCGGTTTCCCCGATTCAGGAGAGACCATCATGCTTTTCGACGCAAAGCTGCTCATGTCGAGCGCCCAGGCAATCACTGCCTCTGCCGTTTCGACCGACACCATCGACCGTGGCGACACTAAAGATGTGGGTAAGGGCGGTGACATTCCGCTCTTGATCCAGGTGGTCGAGACCTTCAACACCCTGACCAGCCTGACCGTGGAGCTGCAGACCGATGACAACTCGGGCTTCAGCACGCCACGCTCTCTGTTCTCGGTGGTGATTCCTCTGGCCGACCTGAAGCTGGGTTACCAGACTTCGGTGATCACCCTGCCTCAGAAGACCGAACGCTTCCTGCGCCTCAACTACACCGTCACCGGCACCAACCCGACACTGGGAATGGTGACGGCTGGCATCGTCGCGGGAGTGCAGACCAATGCCTAAGGCCTACGAGGTACTGGAGCGGTCGTTTATCAACGGCCGGCTATATGAGAAGGGCGATACGGTCGTGCTTGAAGTCGACAGCCCAGGTGGCAACCTGAAGCCGTTCAAGGCCGATCCCAAGACGAAAGCCGAGAAGGCCGACCCCAAGGCGACGGACGACGCTGATCTGCCCGACGCCTGATCCATCGCAGTACCCTTGGGCCCTTCGGGGCCCTTTCTCTTTTCTGGGACTCCCGAATGCCAAGCGATATCGAGATCTGCAACATCGCGCTCGCCCGAGTCGCGGTGACGCAGCCCATTGCCTCGTTCACCGAGCGGAGCAAGGCGGCTGAACAGTGCGCATTGTTCTACGCGCCGATGCGCGAGCTGGTGCTGCGCGATTTCCCTTGGCCGTTCGCGGAGTCCATCGTGGCCCTGGCTGACATCGGCACGCCTGCACCTGGTTGGGCCTATCGCTACCGCTACCCGGCTGATTGCGCGATGCTGCGGGAGATCGTGCGGCCTGGCCAACGGGTCGAGCTCCGCTCCGACATGCGGACTCCTTTCAAGGTCGGCTATGACGTCGGTGGTCGAGTAGTGCACACGGACCAGCCTGAAGCCTTAGCCAGGTTCACATTCAATGTTGAAGATCCCACGTACTTCGACAGTCTGTTCGTTGATGCCTTCGCCTGGAAAATTGCTTGTGAGGTTGCCGTCCCGCTGACTTCCAAGGCCGAGTTCCGCCAAATGGCTGAGCAGCAATACTCGATGGCGCTGACCCGCGCCGAAGCCCAGGCATTCGAGGAGTCTCAGGACGATCCAGAGCCAGAGTCCGAATTTGTGACGGTGCGCCGATGACCAGTGTTATTCAGCCCACGTTCGCTGGCGGTGAGCTTTCGCCATCGGCGAGTGCCCGGGTGGACATCGCTCGCTATTACACCGGTCTGAAGTTGTGCCGCAATTTCACTGTCATGCCGTACGGTGGCGTGCGCAACCGCGCCGGCACAAAGTTTGTCTGCGAAGTGAAGAATTCGACGAAGAAGGTTCGGCTGATCCCGTTCCAGTTCAACGACCAGCAGACGTACGTGCATGAGTTCGGCGACCTGTACATGCGAGTTATCAAGGACGGCGGCCAGGTGTTGACCGGTGGAAGCGTGCCATTCGAATTGGCTATGCCGTACACCCAAAATGATTTGCCGCTGCTCAACTTCACCCAGTCGGCGGACGTGATGACCTTTGCGCATCCGAGCTATCGGCCGCGCGATCTTTCTCGCCTGGCGCACGACAACTGGATCACATCCGAACTTGTGTTGTCCCCAAAAATTGCAGCACCAGCGTCTGCGTCCGCGACGGGGGCTGCCGGGACAGGGACGACGAGCTCGTGGCGCTACCAGGTCACGGCTGTGCTCGATGATGGCAATAGCCTGGATGAGTCGTTGCCGGCCACTACCGCAGCTGTCACGGTTTACGCCGACACCGCCAATGCAACTGTCACCTGGGCAGCGGTCGCTGGCGCCAGCTACTACATCGTCTACAAGGACAACGCCGGGGCGGGGGTCTATGGCTTCATTGGTCGGGCAACGGACTTGACGTTTACCGATCGAAACATCACCCCGACCAAGACCGATACACCGCCAAACGAAAATGATCCGTTTGTGGGTGCGAACAATTATCCAGGCTGTGTGGGTTACTACCAGCAGCGCCTGACCTTCGCCGGAAGCAACAACAGCCCGCAGACTGTGTGGATGAGTCGCACAGGGCTGTTCAAGAACTTCGGATACTCGACGCCAAACAAGGATGACGACGCGATTACCTTCACCATCGCAAGCCGCGAGGTGAATCGCATGCGCCATCTTCTTGGCCTTCGTAAGCTGTTGGGGCTCACTTCGGGCGGAGAATGGACGTTCAGCGGTTCCGAGTCGGGTCTGACTGCAAAGTCCATACAGGCGTCACAGGAAGGATACGACGGGTCTTCCACCGTTCCACCGGTCGTTGTCGGACAACAGGCCGTGTATTTGCAGGCAAGAGGAAGTCGCGTTTCATCATTCGGCTACTCGCTGCAAGCTGACGGATTTTCTGGTGACGACCTGACCATATTCGCCGCCCACCTGTTCCGTGGCCACGAGTTGGTTTCCGTGGCCTACCAGAAAATCCCTGACTCAATTGTTTGGTATGTCCGTGATGACGGCCTGCTGCTGGGCCTGACCTACTTGCCGGAGCAACAGCTTGTGGCCTGGCACCAGCACGTCACCGATGGCTTCGTCGAGTCGATTGCCTGCATTCCTGAAGGCATGGAGGACACGCTGTACATGGTTGTCCGCCGCACGATCAATGGGGTTCAGAAGCGTTACATAGAGCGCATGGCAAGCCGGCAGTTTCAAAGCATATCGGATGCATTCTTCGTGGATTGCGGCCTGTCCTATGACGGCAGGAACGCCGACGCGGCTAAGACCATGCAACTCACTGGGGGCATCAGCTGGGAATATCCAGAACTGGTCACAATGACCGCAGGCGGACATGCGCCATTCAGCCCAGCAAGTGTGGGCGTTCGCTATGCCTTGCACGCCTCCCACTTTGACGCAGATGAGAATCGAATCGACGACACCGTCCGCGTGGAGGTGACTGGCTACGTCAGCGCGAACGTGGTCACTGTGCAGTTGCTGATCATCTGCCCCGTGGCCCTGCGCAACGTCACTGTATCGGACTGGGATCGCCAGACTCGTGTGCTGTCTGGTCTCGGTCATCTTGAAGGAAAGACAGTGAGCATCCTGGTCGACGGCAATGTAGAGCCTCAACAGGTAGTCACGGCGGGATCTATCACCCTGCAGTCGTACGCCGGAGTTGTACACGCTGGCCTGCCATACGCATCGGATATTGAGACCCTGAACATAGAGCTGAAGAACGCCAACGAAACGATGCTCGACAAGAAGATCGCAGTAACCAGCCTCACGGTGTTGACTGAGGAGTCGCGTGGAATATTTGCCGGCAGTAGTCGCGCTTTGGATGATCTTTACGAATTCAAGCCAGAGCGGGACACCTATGAAAACCCGCTGGAGCCGCTCACAGGCCAGGCCGAGATCATCATTCCCAACAACTGGGAGGAAAAGGGGCGGATCTGCATCCGCCAGAGCGATCCTTTACCGCTGACCGTGCTTGCGGTGATTCCGGAGGTGACCTTTGGTGGTCGCTGAGGTCCTGCCGTTCACGGTCGATGATGTTCCGACCATTCTCCCAGACGTGCGTCAGGCCGACATCGACGAATTGCATGAAGCCCTGGGCTTGGATATGGAGCTCGCCTTACGAGAGTGCGCCACCGGCAGCTTGAAGGCGCAGAAAATCGTTGTGGAAGGCAAGGTCGTAGCGGTCTTCGGTGACGCGGTGCACAGCGTGCTCGGATCGATAGGGGTGCCATGGCTGATCAGCACCAACCATGTCGAGCATCACCCCCGTGCGTTCCTGAAGGTCTGCAAGCCAGAAGTGGCCGACATGCTGACCCGCCACCGGCACCTGATCAATTACGTCGACGCGCGCAACACAAAGGCCATTCGCTGGCTGAAGTGGCTCGGCTTCGAGTTCGGAGAGCCCGCGCTATATGGCGCCAAGGGTTTCCCGTTTTACCCATTTTCCTTGAATCGCGAGAATTGATATGTGCTGGATGGTAGCGATCCCCGCAGCAATTTCCTTGTTCAGTGGCGCGATGGGGGCGCAAAGTGCTTTGGCAAACGGTGCGTTTCAGTCGAATCTGCTGACCAAGAATGCAAGTTTCAAAAACCAGACAGCCGACGAAACCGAAGCTTCTGGGCTGCAGTCAGCTGATTGGCAGCGTGTTCGCACCAACCAGGCGATTGGCAGCCAGCGCGCCGCCCAGGCCGCGAATGGCATCGACGTCAACAGCGGGAGTGCCGCAAGCCTCCAGGACGATGCCGCGATGCTCGGTGAGCTGGATGCCCTAACGATCCAGAACAACGCCGCGCGTGAAGCCTACGGCTACCGCACCCAGGCTCAGCAGGACCTGGATAATGCAGCCATGGCCCGTAGTAATGCGAAGTCCAATGCGTTCGGCTCCATCCTTGGTGGTTTTGGCGGTGCCTTCAACTCGTACGCAGGGAGCAAGTAATGGCTCGAGTACCCGCTTATGACGCCCCGCAGGTCCAGAACCAGCCGCAGCGTGCAATACAGCTGAGTGGCATCGCGCCGGATAATTCTGCTGTTCAGCAGGGATTGCAATCGTTCCAGCGTGGTTTCCAGGTGTTGGCCGACAAAGAACGTGAGCGCGCGGACACCGCCGCGATCATGGACGCTGATAACAAGCTGACC
Source organism: uncultured Pseudomonas sp. (assembly GCA_964453495.1). GTDB lineage: Bacteria > Pseudomonadota > Gammaproteobacteria > Pseudomonadales > Pseudomonadaceae > Aquipseudomonas. Next base: position 74,798 of record CAYVPI010000005.1, read on the forward strand.
CAGTGGCAGCAGCAGACCATGTTCGGTGAGCAGGGCGTCTACTCCCGCAAGGGCCAGAACGCCCTGGACATCACCAACCAGACGCTCGACCAGTTCGAGAAAGCCCAGGCCGAGGTTGCCAAGACGCTGACCAGCGATCAGCAGCGCGCCAGGTACGCCCAGATTGTGGCCGGTCGCCGTAACTCGATTTCGAATGATCTGAACCGCTACGAGTACAGCGAACGCCAGAACTACTACGGCCAGGTCGAACAAGGGCAGCTGGATACGTCGCTGCAGGGCGCCGCCCTCGACTATCAGGACCCGGCCAAGGTTCAGCAGTATCGCGCCAAGGTCGATGCTGTGCTGGCCAGCCGGGCGGAGCGGATGGGTCTTTCGCCAGAGGCTGCCCAAGCCGAGCGCCTGAAGGTCAACAGCCAGATGTCCCAAGCCGTTATCCAGCGCATGCTTGTCGACTCCCCGCAGAATGCCAAGTCGCTGTTCGAGTCCTATAAAGACACGATGACCGCCGAGGACCAGATCCGCGCGAGCAGCGGCATCGACCAGGGATTCCGGCGCCTGGAGGCTGAAGCGCGTCAGCGCCAGATCGAGGCAAGACAGTTGCAGGCCATCTCCCGGGTTGATCTTCAGTCGCGAGCGCAAGACGCCCAGGCCGCTTACTTGCAAGGCCTGGACTTTGAAAATCCGCCAACAAAGGCTGACTTCGAGGCGGCCTACGGTAATGAGCAGGGTGCCCAGCGATACGACTCGTTTGCCAAGGTTCAATCCGTAGCGCCTGCGATCCGCGAATTCGCCACGGCAACACCACCCGAACGCCAGGAGATCCTGGCCAAATACCAGCCAGCTCAGGATGGCGTGGCCGGGGATGGGTTTAAGGAAGACTCCCAACTCTATCAACACCTGACCAGCGTTGCCGTTGGCCTACTGAAACAGCAGCAAACCGACCCGGCAGCCTATGTCGCCAAGTACAGTCCCGAGGTGCGCCGTACCTTCGCCGCTGCTCAAGAAGCAGGCACGCCAGAGGCCTATCAGGCCTACGCGAATGCGACCGTTGCCGAACAGCAGCGCCTTGGCGTGATTCAGCCAAAGCTACTGCCGGATGCCGCTGCTGACCAGTTGGCTGCGAACTTCAATGCCCAGGTGAACGGAGGGGAAAACGCCGCGGCGCTGATCGAGCAGCAGCAAGCACAATGGGGCGCCAGTTTCCCGATTATCACCCAGCAACTTGGCGACAAGCTGCCGGCCGAGGCCCAGGTGATTGCCACTGGCCTGCCGAAGGACGTCGCCGAGCGGATGGCCGCCGTGGCGCCACTGAAGGATTCCGAACTCAAATCCGGCTTGCAAAAGGGCCAGGCCGATGAGATTAACCAGTCAGTACAGGCGGAAATGCAGAGCTTTGCCCAATCTCTGCAGGGGCAGGTCGGGGGAATTAGCACATTCAACACCATGTACAAGGCTGCAGTGCGCACGGCAACCTCGTACGTGCTCCAGGGAGATAGCCCAAAAACTGCCGCCGAGAAGGTGGTGAATGGCATGGTGAACGACAAGTACGAGTTTTTCGGCACCTACCGAGTGCCAAAAACATTGGACACGGCCGCTGTCAACCGGGGCGCCGAGCATGCCCTCAATCAGATAAAGCCAGAGGAACTGATGCCGCTTCCTGGCTTGCGCGGGGTGACCGATGCAGCCAACGCCGAGCAACTGCACGAGGCATTGTTGAACGGTGGCCAGTGGGTCCCGACCAACGATGAGTCAGGCTTGTCGCTGACATTGAACGGCTACCGTGTGTTGGGCAAGGACGGGAAGCCCATTTCCCGTTCGTGGGCTGATCTGCAACAGCAAGGCCTTACCGAGCCACGGCCTTCCAAGGCCCCTGGATTAGGGATCTACCCTTGACCATTTACGCGGGAGACGCGCCGGCACTTGATCGGCGCACGTTGCTGGATATCCCGGCAGACAGTGGCGAAGTGTTTGGCTCGGCGTTCGACGAGGCTTTTTCGACCAATCCGAGCACCTCCGCATTCCGCCTGGAAGAGCTGGCGCAGCAGCAGGAAGGCCGCGCAGTTGTCATGGGGCCAGAGTCCTATTTTGCGCCGAATGCCGGACGGGTCGAACCAGAAACCCCGCTGATCGATGCCCAGCAAGCCCGCGACCAAGTTACTGGCGCCGGCCTCGACATCAAGATCCCGGAGCAGGGTATTCGCCAGGGTGCTCTGGATGTATTGATTGATCGGCATCGGGAGCAGTTGGCTCGCCAGCAGATTATGGTCCGCGCCAACGGCGGATCGATGCCGACCCAGATTGCCGCCAGTCTGGCCGCTTCGCTGCTCGATCCACTCAACATAGCCTCGGCATTTGTGCCGGTGGTTGGCCCTTCGCGCTATGCTTCCTTGCTTGCTCGGGCAGGAACTCCGCTTCGCCGCGCAGGAGTTCGCACGGGCATTGGCGCACTGGAAGGGTCTGTAGGTGCTGCGATCCTTGAGCCTCTACCACTGTTTGCCGCCCAGGCTGACCAGACCGAATATGGCCTTTCTGACTCGCTCGCCAACATTGCTCTGGGCGGCGTGCTTGGTGGTGGCCTGCACTCGGTCGGCGGTGCCGTCTCCGATGCGCTGCGCCGGCGGATCGCTACTGAAGCCCCGGCTGTTGAAACTGCTTTGAATGTCCCACCAACTGGCCGGGTGATGGACGCGCCGAAAATGCGCTCCGCCGATCTGGCCCGACTGTTCGAAGAGGATCCAGAGCTAGCCCTACGTGCTGGTCTTAGTCGCCAGATCGAGGCCGACCAGGCCGAACTGTACCGCGCCGCTGAGCGCCAAGCTGTCGAAGAGATCCGCCCGGCGTTGACCGGCGAGCGAGTTGGCAACGTAGCCGACCTGAAAGCCGAACGCATTGGCCTGGTGCAGCAGGACATGAACCTGGACGCAACCTTCCGCGAGCGTGCGAAGGAGTTTCAAGGGCAGCGCATGAGCCGCAAGCAGGCCGAGCGCGCAGCCCGCGACTCCATCACCGTGGAGCGTGAGCAGTTGCGCTCCCGCCAGGCAGAGATCGACACGGTGCTCGAGCGCAACCGCGCCGGTGAACTCGACCGCCGCGACCTTGGGCTGATCGAGCGCGGCCAGATTCCCGAGCGACTGCAACCGCAAATCGAAGCCAGGGCCCGGCAGATCATGCAAGGCTACCAACTGCGCCCGCTTGGGCCGTCCATTCGCACTGCCAGAGAAACAGCCGAGTCCGCAGACTGGACAGTACGCAGCAACGCACTCAGAACTGCTGTGGCGCAGGCCGTGAGCGGCCGCGATGTCGATGTGCAGAATCTGTTCGACCTGGAAGACCCGGCCAAAGCAGCCGCGGCGCTGGAGTATCTGAAGCGCCCACAATTCAGAAAGGTGGATGCAGAAGGCCAGACAGAAAGCCTGCGAATCGATGGCCAGGCGAAGGACGTCGACGAACTGGAAGCGGCCCGCGTTGCACTGGAAGAGGACGAAGCGATGGCCCGGGAGGTGCTCGATCAGCTTCCGGAAGACCAACGCGTCCAGGTCGAGGCAGCAGGGCGCGAAGAAATGGCACTGGCCCAGGCAGAAGCCGACAAGGCCGAGCAGTATTCGAAGGCATATCGCGCGGCTGCAATTTGCGACTTGAGGAGAGGCTAATGACTTCGTTACCACTGGGGATCAGTGAGTGCGCCGATGCCGTGCGGGCCGCCGCCGGCGATATGGAGTCTGGCGAAATCAACGAGATTTTCCAGATGCTGCGTGGACGGGCCAAGGAGATCATGGCGAGTGAGGGATCGCTTGGGATGGAACAGGCCACCCTCCGTGCTGCCGATGAACTGGCCAGACAGGCCGAACACGCCGCAATCATCGAAAAACGTAGTGCCTTGATCAACGTTCGAGCCCGGGCAAAGTTGGTTACATTTGTCCGCGACCAGTTCTCAGACCGGCCTGACTTGGGCGTCGAGTCGTTCCTTGTAGGCACCAACCTGGCGCGACAAGGTTCCCGGCTGTCTGTGGCCGCCGAGCAAAAGGCGTTGGGCGATGCCTACATCGGTGGGTTGTTGAGCGATCTGGATCGTTCTGACCTGGTGCCGATCCTTGCAAAGGGCGACTCTGACCAGGACATTGCCGACGCTCTCTGGCGAATCGGTAAGGACATGGACACCAAAGACCTGAATCCGCAGGTCGTCGAGATTGCGAACTTGATTCAGAAGTACCAGGAGGGCGCCCGCATCGATGCCAATCGGGCAGGGGCGAGCATCGGTAAGATCCCTGGCTACATTGCCCGCCAGAGCCACGACAGCGAGAAGATCGGGAATGCGGGCTTCGATAAGTGGGTCGAGGACTTACTGCCTCGCCTTGATCCGAAGACCTTCGAGGGTATCAGCGATACCGCGAGCTATCTCAAGGGTATCTATGACGGGCTCGTTTCTGGCGATCACCTGAAGGCTCATGGCGGGGCCAAGCCGAACGGTTTCAGGGGGCCGGCCAATCTTGCCAAGAAGCTCAGCCAGGAACGCGTCCTTCACTTCAGGGACGGGATTACCTGGCACGAGTACAACAAGCAGTACGGTACCGGTAACTTGCGCGAGGCCCTGTTGCGTGGGTTGGACCTGTCTGGCCAAAACACCGCGCTGATGCGCCGGCTGGGCACCAACCCGGAGGCAAACTTCAACATGGCGTTGGATTCGATCAAGGAAGATGTCCGCAAGAGTGGCGATCCAGAGGCGCTTGAACACTTCAATAATGCCCGTCGTGGCATGCTGGACAACCGCTACAAGGAAGTCAGCGGCCAGACACGCATCCCGGGCAGCGCCTGGCAGGCTAGGGTGGCGGCCAACGTTCGGGCCTGGCAGTCCCTGTCCAAACTCGGCGGCGCGCTGCTGTCGAGCTTCACCGATTTACCGGTGGCGGCCAGCGAAATGCGGTACCAGGGCCGGAGTTTCCTTGGCAGCCTGTCCGAAATGGCCGGCGGCCTGCTGAAGGGGCGTGGTAGCAAAGAGCAGCGGGAGATCCTTTCAAGCTACGGGGTATACGCCGACTCCATGCGCGGCGAGATCATGCGGCGCTTCTCGGCTGACGACTCGATGGGCGGAAAGATGTCGCGCGGTATGAGCCTGTTCTTCAAGTACAACGGCCTGTCCTGGTGGACCGACGCCAACAAGGCGAGCGCCGGCCTGATGATGGCTCACAACCTTGCCCAGAACAAAGACCGCGCCTGGGGCTCGCTCAACCCTAATTTCCGCCGTGCCCTGAGCCTGTACGACCTGGACGCAGGCAAGTGGGACTTATTGCGCGGTATGGATACGCGCATGGCCGATGGCCGTGATTACATGACCACCGATGGAGTTGACGCGATCCCGGATGTCCAAGTTGCCGACTACCTCAAAGAGCTCAACCGGCCGGTGTTCCCCGGAGCCATCCGCGAGGTACGCCAAGACCTGAACCGCAGCCTGCGTGCCTACATCAACGACCGGGTGAGTTACGCGATCCTTGAGCCCGACGCGCGCACACGTTCGATCATGAACCAAGGCACGCAGCCCGGCACCGTGCCAGGCGACCTGCTGCGCTTCGTCACCCAGTTCAAAAGCTTCCCTGCGGCTTATATGCAGAAGACCCTGGGCCGCGAACTGTACGGGAGAGGGTATGCGCCCACCCCGCTGGGGCAAGGCTATCGCGGCAGCAAGGACCTAATTGCAGCACTTCGCAATGGCAACGGTGAACGTCTCGGCCTGGCCCAGCTGCTTCTATGGACCACGGCATTTGGCTACCTATCGATGGCAGCCAAAGACGTGGTAAAGGGCCGCGAGCCGCGCTCCCCGGACGATTTCAAAACATGGTTCGCCGCAATGGTCCAAGGCGGTGGCTTCGGGATTTTCGGTGACTTTATGTTTGGCGAAGTTAGCCGGTTCGGTAACAAGCCGCTCGAAACCCTCGCTGGGCCGACCCTGGGCACGGCCGCGAGCGCAATCGACCTGTGGGCCAAAGTACGCTCCGGCGATGACGCTGCAGCTTCGGCTTTGCGCCTTGCCCAGAACAACACCCCGTTCCTGAACTTGTTTTACAGCCGGATCGCACTGGACCACCTATTCTTCTACTCCCTGCAGGAGGCGATGAACCCGGGCTCGCTTCGCCGAACCGAGCAGCGCATCCAAAAAGAAAACGACCAGCAGTTTCTGATCAGGCCGTCCCAGAACTATATGGATCCGCTGGGCATCGCCAGGTAACTGAAGACAGACATCGAACCCCGCCAGCCGCGGGGTTTTTTAATGCCCAGAGGAAAGTGCCGTGACCGTTCAAACGACAGAAAGCTCTGCCGAGTTCATCACCAACGGGGTTACGACCGAGTTCCCGTTCTTTTTCAAGTTTTTGGAGGACGACGACCTCGAAGTCACCTATATAGACGCCGCCGGAACGAGTACCGTCCTGACGCTGGGGCTCGACTATACGGCTGTAGGGGCTGGCAAGCCGGCTGGCTGGAAAGTCACTACCACCACAGCCAGAACGACCGGCAAGCTGGTGGTTGCCCGAATCATGGATACGATTCAGCAAACATCGCTGCGCAACCAGGGCTCTTTCTTCGCCGAAACGCATGAAGATGTTTTTGATCGCCTGACGATGCTGATTCAGCAAGCGTTTACTTGGTTGTCGAGGGCATTGCTGCGCCCGTTTGGTAAGGATTACTACGACGCCGAAGGAAGAATCATTCGGAACGGCGGCGATCCTGCACTCAATCAGGACTTCACCACGCTGAAGTGGGTGCAGCAATACATTGGGCAGCTCTTCGCTTCAGGCCAAGGTCCGGCCAACGTTGCTCAGAATGTGCTCTATGTGGACCCTGACCTTGTCACTCGGGTAGTCCAGGACATGTCCCGCACTGGCGACAAGCAAGGTGCGAACATGCTGTACCTGAACAATATACGGCGACACATCCATTTCGAGTCTGATGATGCTATAGGCCAAGCCCACGGGATGTCTGGGCGGTTCACAAGCAATGCTGTTGCGGACACCTTGTTTTTAGAGCGCATTGCAAATGGTGGAGCTGCTTCGTCTGGATATGCTGTTCATTGCCTTGACTCGGGTACCGGCAATCCAACTATTGGCGATGGCGGCGGGGCAATCGGTGGCGCCACAGACAGGCTCACTCCCGCAAGCGCAATCGTCGGCAATCGACGCGGCACCGGGCAGGGCTATGGGGTAATCGGTTCCCGCCTCGAAAGCGGGAATGGTGATGGTGTGCAGGGCTTCAAGGCAGGCTCCGGTGCCGGCAATGGCGTCCAAGGCTACATCGTACAGACTGCCCAAGGCCACGGCGTATTCGGCAAGCACGAGGGTAGCGTCAGCGGCTCAGGTGTCTTTGGCGAGCGCCAGAACGGTGCTGGCGAAGGACCGGGTGTACTAGGCCATGCGGCAGGTATTGGCGTAGGCGTTGAGAACGCCTCTGTGATGGGCTTCAAGCTCCCCACTGAGACCTCCCCTGCGGGCCTGTTTGATGGCCGTGGTGTGCATGCCGCGCTTCGTGCGTTCTCTGCCACCTCTACGACTGCAAAGTCGCTGGAGTGTGAATCGGATGTAACGGCCACCGCGCCGATCTCGAACACCCTTGACCGAAACTATGGCTTGAACGGTACGAATACCCGCATCCGCACAATCGGCGGTGGCGCTCGCACGGGTATTGTTCAAGGCCTGGATCTGTCAGTTGCTCCAACAGCCGCCTCAAGCGGAGCATCGGCGGTGTACGCCCTGAGTGTGCTGGTCGGCGCCAACGTAACTGGATCCGCCGATGTCCGTTGTGCGAACTACAACAACAACGCAACCGGGATCACTGATTCCTATGGGTTCCTGTCTGTTGTCAACGGTTCGAATACTCGTAACTACGCCGTGTATGGCAATGCGGTAGGCGGCGCAACCAACTGGTCTGGTTACTTTGTGGGCAACGTCTTTTACGGCGGCACCCTGACCCCCTCTGATCGTCGGTTGAAGGACAACATCGAGGAGGTGGATTACGCCCAGGCGCTAAGCAATGTGCTTGCCTGTCCCGTTTACACCTATCGCAAACACGCAGCCTACATGGAGCGCCTGTGGGAAGAGCAAGTCGAGGACCGCGACGGCAATCTTATCTGGGCAGAGCGTGAAGTCAGGACTGTCGTGGCCGAGAAAGAAATCGGTAACATGGCCCAGGACATCGAGAAAGTTAACCCTGAAAACATCACTCGATACTTGGTCGGCGACACCGAGTACCTATCCGTCTCAGACCGTTCGGAACTGTTTCAACTGAAAGCTGCAGTGAAGTACCTGGTAGAGCGCCTACGAGAGGGGGGCATTGAGATATAATCACCTTTTTTATACAAAGCACATGGTGATCAGTGAAGATTTTGTTTATGGCTTCAGCTGTTTTGCTGGCATCTCAGGCTGTCAACGCTGAAGTCTGCGAGCAACCCCAAAAGGAACCCTCCATCGTCAAATCACTAGTTTCTATGAGTGATTCAGGTTCCAACCAGCCCGCTGTGATAGACCTCAACAAGCACGTTAGTTATTCAACGACCGATGCTGTCAATCGCCCCAGTTCGCTTGCTGCAAAAAGGGCTACAGCAGGCGTCGCCGATGCTGTTTTTGCTGATCACGAGGCTATAGGGCCACAAGGTTCTGGTTATGGATTTCACGCGCTGGATCATGGTGATGGCGGCAATGGAGGCGGCGCGATTGGCGGGGCAACCGAGAGATCCAAGCTCGCCGACGCAATAGTCGGAAACAGGCGTGGCTCCGGGCCTGGTAACGGAATGATTGGCACCAGGTGGGAGGATGGTGAGGGCAATGGGGTCATGGGCGTGATGCGAGGGTCCGGTTCTGGTAGCGGCGTTATGGGCTATAAAGCTCTTTCTGGTACCGGGGACGCCATCTACGGAAAGAACGAATCTGCCTATGGATCCGGTGTTTTCGGCCATCGCCTGGTTGGTGCTGGGCATGGGTTCGGCGTGCTTGGGCACGCTGAGGGCGTAAACGCGAAAGAGGATGCGTCTGTCGCGGCAATAAAGACAGCGAAAGACAATGGTTACGCGCTCTTTGTTAATTCAAAAAGTACTGACTCGGCACTCCGTGTATCCGCCGGGGTGAACTCCGCTCTAGCTATCGATTCGTTTACTGATATTGCAAACGCTAGCCCGGTTTCGAATCGTTTCGAGAGAGCAAACGGCGACGGCGGCACCGCTGCAGAGTTTGTTGTCTCCGGATCTGGCCAACGGTCCCAACCATTGGCTGGTCAGCTAGTGGCAGTTTTCCCGCCGAATGTTTCGAATGGAGCCGCGACTGTCTCAGGTCAAAGCATCGTCATCGGGGAGAGCGTCCAGGGTTCTCGAGATGTTCGTGGTGGTAATGCCAATGTCTTTGCAACCAAGGGCGAGGAGTCTTTCGGTTACAGATCACAGGTGACGGGTGACAACACAACCAATTACGGCGTTTACAGCAACGCCACGGGCGGAAAGGTGAACTGGTCGGGCTACTTTGTCGGAGACGTTCTGGCGGCGCGGGTCCTGGTACCTGCAGACAAGAAGCATCAAGATATTCACGGTGAGGCTGATTATCAGAAAAGTCTCGAAAATGTCATGGCTGGAAAGGTCTATGTGTCCGACCGATACATTACCTGGAAAGAGACCGACGCTCAGGGCGCAGTCGTAGAGAAGCGGCAGAAAGTATCCAGTAACGAGCTGAACGTGCTTGCAGAGGATGTGAAGGCAACAAATCCTGAAGCAGTAAAAGAATCGGAGGACGGATCGCTTTCCATCTCTGACCGGGAGGAGCTTTACCAGTTGAAGGCTGCCGTGATCTATCTAACCAAACGACTCAAGGAAAAGGGTGTTGATGTGACACCCGGAAGCTAATCGTTTAGAGCCGGGATCTAACCGACTGATGTTTATAGGGTGAAAAAACAAGGCCCGCGAAATTCGCGGGCTTTGTTTTAAAAGAGATAATTGTTTTCTTCTCTTAGCTTTTTCCCGAATATTTTAGAGCCTGCCAAGGTAAAGTGCCCTTGGTCGAAGTAAAGATATTCCCCGCTTTCTGAAAGTATGTCGCACTTGAGGTCTTCGCCGCATTGCACGTCAAGCGCGCTCACATACTTTACATCTTTGAAATTTTCTTTTGTAAAGAATTCTTTTAATTCCTTGTCATATTTGACTCTGTCCAGCACTTCAAAATTTCTTGCGAATTTGTTTATGCTAGAAGCGGTTACGTGGCGCTTAATTTGAGCCTCTTTTGATATGTTTAGTGCTGTGTCTGTAAAGATCATTTTCGGACCGATTACAAATATCGGAGCAGAAGTGATATTTCTAATTTTTTTTATTACTTCGGTGAGGCCGCCCAGATTTTTTCCGCCCCAGTCATCGTGTAAATAAATTGTTTCCGCTGTTTTGAGCTCTGGTGCTTCTAGGACGATTTTAAGCTCACTCTTGCATTCCTCTGCTTTTGCTGCGAAGACGTAGTTGTTTGAAAAATTGAAGCAGTAAAATGATGTTTCTAAAAGTTTTATTTGTCCTTTGAATCCATTCTCTGTTAGGGCATATGAAAAATCATAGGCGTGCGAGTTCCCTATAACAACAACCTTCTTCAGGTCTATTGAATTGTCGAATTCTGCGGTTGTCTTAATTCCATGCCAGTATCTACCTCGCTCTGCAGTCAACTGCTCTTGCGTTAACAATGCGTACGGAAACCGAGAAGGAATACCTTCTTTCAGGTACACGACGACAGGAAACACTGCGAGTAAGATCCCCGATAGCACAGTGGCGACGGCAAACCCTTTGCGCTTTGGTTTGCTGTTATGACGGAACGTCTGCTCGATAAAACGCCAACTCAGGTAACCCAGAGCGATCGACGAAAACACTAGGCCGAGGGCAATCTCTGTCGTTATTTCAATGCGCGAGTAGTGCAAGAAGCTGATAAGTGGCCAATGCCAAAGGTACAGAGAGTAGGAGATTAGCCCGATGAAGACAAATGGGCGGCTTGCCAGAATCCGTGAAACTACGCTTTGTCCCAAGGCTCCGGAAGCAATGATCAGGCCAGCGCCAACACATGGGATCAGTGCGTTAATGCCAGGGAATCCTGATGTCTTGCCCAGCAATACGGCGGGTATTAGCACCATGAAAAGGCCAGCTAACGATAAGGCGTTGGCCATGATGTTACTGGCTTTCACCGAATGGCGCTTCGAAAGCCAAAAAGCCAAGAGTGCACCAACAAGTAACTCGCCGGCCCTTGATGGGAGTAGGAAGTATGTCCCGGCCCATGAATGTCGAACCCCAATTTCTGCAAGCGTGAACGAGGCAATGAGGATCGCGGAAATCACGGTGAAGCGCGCAGCTTGGGTCTTGAGCTTCAGTATTAGCACAAGTGCCAGTGGCCAAATGAAGTAGAACTGCTCTTCTACTGATAGCGACCATATATGTAACAGTGGCATTTCTTCGGCGCTGGAGGAGAAGTATCCGCCAGAGTTTTTCCAAAAGAAGATGTTGGACACAAAGGCAATAGCGCTCAAGGTGCTTTGTGAAAGAACGCTATAGTCGCTGGGGATGTACAGTAAATAACCTGCGATCATCACCGCCAATAATACGACATAAAGCGCTGGCAGAATTCGTTTTGCGCGGCGCAAGTAGAAGTCGGTGAAGGAAAATGCATCTTTGGATATTTGACTGAGGATAATGCCGGTAATCAAATAACCGGAAATCACAAAAAAGACGTCAACGCCAATGAAACCGCCAGAGAACGCACTAAATCCTACATGATTTAGAACTACAAGCAGGACAGCAATGGCCCTCAATCCGTCTATGTCGGGGCGATAGGTGAGATTATTGTTGTTCATGAATTCCCTTTCTATAGGGCTCCGTAGCGCGCTGAAAATTGGATCCTATTTTACAGGCGGAAGAAACAAATGGTACAGCCCGCTCACGTAATGTGGATTTTTTTTCCAGGAGAGTAAGCATGCCGATTACCCAGCAGCAGTTGCTGCAGATCCTCCCGAACGCCCGCCCAGTCGCGGGCGTTTTTGTTCCTGCGCTCAACGCAGCCATGGCCCGCTACCGCATCAATTCACCGGTGCGCATGGCGGCCTTCCTGGCCCAGGTCGGCCATGAGTCGGCGCAGCTGACGCGCCTAGTCGAGAACCTGAACTACAGCGCTAAGGGCTTGATGGCAACATGGCCCGCCCGTTTCGATGCCGCTCTGGCGGCGCAGTACGCCCGCCAGCCGGAGTACATCGCCGCGGTGGTCTACAACGCGCGCATGGGCAACACCGCGTCCGGTGATGGTTGGCGGTACCGGGGGAGGGGACTGATACAGGTCACTGGCAAAACCAACTACCAGAACGCTGGCGCAGCGTTAGGATTGGACCTGGTCGCGCACCCTGAGCTGCTCGAGCAGCCGGGGCATGCCGCGATGTCGGCGGCGTGGTACTGGTCGGCCAATGGCCTGAATGAATTGGCCGATGCAGGGCTGTTCGAGGGGATCACCCGCAAGATTAACGGCGGGCTCAAAGGGCAGGCCGAACGGTTGGCGCTTCGCGAACGCGCGGCGAAGGTGCTGGTGTGAACGGCCGTGCCTGGTTCGTACTGGCCGCCGTACTGGCGCTGATGGCCGGTAGCGGTTGGTCTGCCTGGCGCTGGCAGGCCAACAGCTACGGCAAACTTCTCGCCGCACAGGCCGCCAATTATCAGGCCGACCTCACGGCGATTGCTAACGCCGGTGCCGCCCAGTCTCGCCAGGCGCTGGAGAAACAACAGCAGGCCGAACAGGCCCTGGCCGATCTCGACCGCACAGCCACCACGGAGAAATCCAATGCACTTGCTGAAAACGAAACTCTGCGCCGCGCTGTCGCTGATGGCGCTCGCCGGCTGCGCATCGCGGGAAGTTGTCGTGCCAGTGGGGGCAACATGCCCGGTACCACCGGCGCCGCCAGCTTGGGCGATGCAAGTGCCGTCGAACTCTCTGCAGCTGCTGGACGGACTGTTTTCGATATCAGGGCCGGAATCATCGCCGACCAAGCAGCCTTGAAGGTGTTGCAGGCGTATGTCAGGGACGTTTGTCGACGGTAGCCGAACGCAGTGCGTCCTCCGATGCTAGGTTAGGCGCATCGCTCGCAGACACCTCGCATGCTACTTCGGCGATACCTGCTGATATGGAGCCTTTGAAAATTGGAGTTGCCTCAAGGTCGGGTTTTGCCGAGTCCAGGTCTTGCATTGTTTTGCCCGATCCAAGAAAAAGGACAGTGCGATCGGTGCAGTTCATTAAACGTTTCGCATAGCTGTCACCGCTGATTCCTTCCCGCTTGGTAATCACCGTTCGACCGGAGCTGTCCCCCGCCATATAAACTATTGAATAGGCCGCTTCATCCAGTTCATAGGGTATGCGCACTGCGTCTGCCAATGCCGTAGCCGCGTTGAAAAATGAGATGCCTGATAAAAATACAATCTTCTTCAAGACAAGCTTCCTTGCGGTTGGAGGGCGGCGAGGTGTGCGTGACAGCATCTTAGATCTATAGCTCCATCTATCTTATTGCAAATGCATATTGTTCGCTAGAAACGATGCGCTTAGCCATCCGCAATGACGTGATACACGACCTAGAATGGTAGTCAATTATGACAAGGAGAGCTGTATGAAGAGTTTGGGAGAAAAGATAGCGGCGGGAGAGCCATTGATGCGGCAAGCCCTGCAGTCGGCGCAGCGCTACGAAGAGGCGAAGGGCGTTCTGCCGGCTGAAGAGGTTGAGCGGCTGCGCATCGAGGCTGAGTGGCTCATAGCTGCGGTTCAGCAGTATCAGTTTCGGGCGCTCGGCGGCCCGGCGCATCCGCTCCACTGAGCGGACTATACAAGTAAGTGATTTTGTGCGGTCGGCAGGACGCCGAGGGAGTGGCAAAATTCAGTTCCGCAATCAAAAACGGACCCCGCGTAGATAGCGGGCTACAGAGGCGGCAGGGTCTCTACGATGCGGAACTGATTTAAGGCTAAGTCATTGAAAATACTAGCACTATCCGCAGGATTGCAAATCCGCCTACGCCGGTTCGATTCCGACCTCGGCCTCCATCATTCAAGCCTTCAAGATTAACGTCTTGAAGGCTTTTTTGTGTGCGCGGAAAGCTCATGTGCCCCGCATTTTTTATGAAGTGTTCCGCATCTACCCGCTAACGAGTGGGCTTCACCATCTCTCCCTCTCGCCGGTAGACCTTCTTGGTCATGGCCGCTTTCGAGTGCCCCAGCAACCGTTGGCATGCCCAATGTCTTCAATTTCGAAAGTTTTTGGTCAGATCGCTAAGGGCGACCTTGATCGCGTCGGATATCGTACTCGACATCAACCCATCAGTCTCCGAATTTGCGGTCGGGCTCGCCGAGGATCTTGGGGACGTGGCAATCGATGGTATTCATGGCTGCCTCCAATTGGGTTGGTGTTCTTCAGGCATGACTTCTCCCTCACCGCGATAGCGGCTGACTTTGAATGGGGGAGGGTTTGGCTCTGGTTGTCGTCTACGCTGACTTCACCATCCCGCTAAAGAGGTGACTCATGCTCGACGAATCCACTGGAATGAAACTTGGAAGGCGATATCGAATTGAAAGCGCTCAAGGTTACGCGATTTTTGAAGGTGGTTACTTTGAGGACGGAGTGTTTTTTGATTCTGTTGAAGCTCCGGTAGCTGTAGGCCGGCTTGAAGGTAAGAAGTTTGTATGCAACGTGGTTGATGGAAAAGGTGTCCGGACGTTTCCAGGCGGCATTGTTGGTGAAATTCACAATCTGATCCTTACGATGCTGGATGGTACTACCTTGGCTACAAGGGATTTAGGGAATGGCAAGCCGGCAACTGGTGATCAGGAAAGACCGTGACGGCGGTGGAGTAGTTTCTGTGGGCATGGGGGTGCCTTTGTGGCCAGCTATAATTCTGGGTTCATGGGGAGGTAATGACTATGGTTATTTACGGCGTGACCGCAGCGAGATATGACGAAAATAGAAAGCTGTCTGAGCTTCAGGGCCAAGAAACGCATGGCCTAGTGGCGGACACTTTGCCCAGCATGTCCACGGAATCGCGAGGCTTCTCCGTACCTGAGGTGTTAAAGCTAATAGAGGGGGGAGATGAGTTTTACCTAGTCTTTGGTCCGTTTGATGCTAGAACCAGCGGTGGGTTGATAATTCCCGATGGCAAGGGCTCGCTGACAGAAAAACTAGGCGAACAAGGTAAGCTGATTACCGATCTTCCTACATTCTGAAGGTCGAGACAGCAGGAGTACTGGCTAAGCCACTCGCTTGGGGGGGGGGGCTGGTCGGTTGTAGGTTCAGCCCGCCTTGGGCTTTTCGTTGATTACCGGCGATCGTCATCCATCTCGAGTTTTACGCTCAGTGATATCGCCTTTGTTGCGGATCCCTCTATGCTAGGTAATATTGGCTACCTAATTGTAGCTATCGTTACATGGGGAGCAGGATGACTGAGCCATTTAACAACCGATCTTTCACACAGTGCTATTGAAGTTTTCCATAAGGTGTGTGAAGGATTTCTAGTATTGAGCCGCTCGGATAAAAAGGACACTATTTCTATCTGGGGTGGATCGTGGAGTTGTCTGAAATATAGGGTCCGATACCCGATTAAAAGCTGCGACCGAACACTACGTGTTAATCTTCGGGCGTCGCGAGTGGGTACGCTCACGCCATTCTTTCCAGAAACGCAATTCAAAGCCATAAAAAATCTTACTGCCAGAGTATTTTCCGATTCCAAAGGGCTGATGCTCAGCAGCCAGCCTATAATTCCCTGACCAAACAATAGGCAATAGGATCGCCAATGCCAAGTCTGGTCGAGAAAATGGCAGCAGGCGAGCCATTGATGCAGCAGGCCCAGGAAGCTGTGCGTCGAGAATCTCGTGCTCTGTAAGGCTAACCATGGATCAGAAAAAAGTCAGGGAGCAACCGCATGAGGGAAATGATCAGAATTCGTTTTTCAGAAATAGAAAGCATGGTTCCGAACAAACCAGGCATCTACGAAATTTACACGGTCGACGGCCAGGCGCTAAAAGTCGGTATCGGAAAGGACTTACGAAAAAGATTGATCCAGCATCGAAAATCTCGACAAAGCCGGTTGGTTTTGAAGGAGGGCGGCGACTGGGACAATCCATCTGATGTAACCAGCAAGCAGTCAATTTTGGCGAAGCATCTGTTTTTCTTCTCGCCTGTTGATGGGTATGACTTGAAAACTGAGGTGGGTCGTCAGGAGTTCCTGGAGGACCGTTGCTTTGTCCTTTTTCGAGTCACTGAAACGCGCGAGGAAGCCAAGGCTATAGAACAGTTGAAGGAGGCCGATGGAGGGTTCTCGTTTGTCGGTCGAACCGTTAAGCACTGAGAGTAGAGGCGGGAATTGGTGAAGGCTCCACGATTTCCTCAGTTTGCAGTCGTGGTGGTGCAGGTCATGAGTGAGCATGAGAAAGCGACGAACTGCAGTAGAGGTATTGGAGTTCTGATGGACATGATATATGGCAAATTGCTAGCTTTGTCGCAAAAAAATTGGCCCACATCAGAGTCCAAAAATGTCCAGCCATGCAATCATTCGATCTGTTGTGCTTTCAGTAGTTGTCGGGATTTTTTCGGGATGTGCGACCACCCTGCCTCCTGAACTAGCATTCGCCCCACAGACCCCACCGTCGTTCTGGGCACCTGACAGCCAGGCTGATCCTGGTGTTTGGGGTGTGTATGCTCGTTTGGTTGGCCATAAATTTGCTCCACCCACCAGCGGATTTCCAGGTTATGAGTTCAAGTGGAGTAAACCTGGTCAGGAGATACAAGAGATTTTCGCCTATCACTACGGGGAGATGGTGGTAGGTGACAAGGAGCGATACAGGCGTGTTATTCGACTTGGCGCAAAGCCTGGAACGTTAATCAGTACCAAGGATGGAAAAGATTGGATAGGAACCATTGAATCTGATGGCTCAGTGTACTTCACGCGGCCTAATGACTGGTCGTATCGTTTACGACTCAACTCCAAAGGGGAGCTTCGTAATGAGCCCGTCGATGTAACGTCGGAAGGTAAGTTGGCGGCTGTTTATGACACGTCTCCGTACCCCGTTGTTGCGGGCCCTGCATTAGATGCAATAACCACAGCACCACAGAGTCAGCCGCAAGTAGCGGCCGCAGCCCAGAAAGTAGTTGCTGCGGACAAAGTGAGAAATCCGGCCCTCTCAATGCTACCGACATCGAAACCCACACCTACCGAGCAACCATTGGCAGCACTAGCGGTAGCGCCAGCCGGGGACAGTGAGGCGGAGTACCAACAGGGGCTGCGTTTTTACAAGGGTAATGGTGTTCCCGAAAATAATGTTGAAGCAGCCAATTGGTTTCGCAAAGCAGCAGAGAAAGGTCATCCAGCTGCACAAGTCAGCCTAGGTAATCTATACCGTGACGGAGTCGGTGTTCAAAAGAGTTACAGTGAAACCGTCAATTGGTACCGAAAGTCCGCAGACCAAGGCTTTGCCAAAGGTGAGCGCTCGCTGGGCTACATGTACGACAAAGGTCTAGGCGTTACCGAAGATAATGCGTTAGCCGCCGACTGGTATCGAAAGGCTGCTTTGAAAGACGACGCTCCAGCCCAAACTTTTCTTGGCATACTCTACGAAGAAGGTGATGGAGTGCCTCAGAGTTACGATGAGGCCGAAAGCTGGTATATGAAGGCCGTTTACAATGGTGATGACAATGCGCCTGCCTATCTTAATAACTTGCGCATGAAAATGGAGAATCTTTACGCGGAGGAAGATTATGAAGAGCCTGCTCCGAGCGGTGGTCAGATTTTCATGAATGCTATGAACACTTTCGCGCAGGAGTACAACGGTGCGATGGCTGAACAGGCTCGCAGTCAGGCACTCATCCAGCAGACTTACGCGCGTGCGCAGGTCGAAAAGGACCGCCACGAAGCTGCTCAAGAGCGCCGCCGCCAAGCCGAGGCGCGTATTGCCCAGAAAGAAGCACGAGCAGCCGAAGAACGTCAAGCGAGTGAGCAAGCGGCACAACATACGTCGCAAAGTTCAGCACCCTCGACCCTGGAAGCACAACAAGACGCCACTGTAGCTGCGGCACTTGCTCAAGCGCGTCAACTGGCAATTGATGCCGGAGCGGACGCCGAGACCTTCGCAAAGCTGGACCTAGCTCAACAAGAAATGGATAAGCGCACTGCGGCGAAAGCCGCAGGAAAACAACAGGCAGGCACCAATAAGTTGTACGCCTCGAAGATCACTCTCAACACTGCAACCAACAGCATGGTGCCTTCAAACTCAACCCTCGAGCCTGCTAAGGCTGAAAGCAACATGGCAGCCGGCAAGGTTCGCCTGTGCAATCGACCTGGTGATGAAGGCCCGGCCCACTGGCCGATGTGTCCTGAATACTCGAAGAAAGTCACGGAGCCTGGCAGCACGCTCGTCAGTAGTTCGAGCAAGGATAGTGATAAAACTGCGACGACCGACTACACCTCCAAGCCGGGTGGAAGTTCGGATCAAACGGATGATGGACGTACCTGGAGTAAGGAACCTGCAACTGCATGGTGCATGCTCTCACAGTATGGAAACTTCAAATGCTGGGGACCGAATGGAAAGGCGTGGAGCGGTACCAAAACAATCAAAGAGGCCCTCTCGAATGCAGGCTGCACGAAGGGTGTAGGACGAACTCCATCCATGGGTGAAATGAATTTCTTCGATTGTGATCGTTTGCGTCAAGCAACCGATGGGAAGGTGCCCACAAACCGGCCAGCCCCCTGGTAGTCCCCGTAGCCTTTCGACGCCCGCTTATGGCGGGCAAGGATTGATCCGTAGGGCATCGAAGTGAAGCATAAAATCAGTTCCGCAATCAAAATACGACCCCGCGTAAATCACTGGCTACAGAGGCGGCGCAAACGCTGTCATGCGGAACTGATCTTACCTAAGGCATTGAAAAACAATAACTATCTGTAGGGTTGCAAATCCGCCTACGCCGGTTCGATTCCGACCTCGGCCTCCATCATTCAAGCCTTCAAGATTAACGTCTTGAAGGCTTTTTCGTTTGCCCGGAAAACGCATGTGTTCCGCAACTATGCGCTCATCCATGGGCTTCACGATCTCTCCGGCCCGGCGCTAGGCCTTCATGCTCAGCCCAGCCGCCGGCTGGCATGGCCAATCCTCGATTTCGCTTGCCGGTTTTGCTTGATATCCCTGATCTTGAACTTTTGGATTTACTCGCCAGAACCGGGTCTCCATCACTTCTTACTTTCTTTGCGGCTCACTCCCTGGCTTCATCCGACCTCTCAAAGTCTTTCGATATCTACTCCTTGATCTATGCTTCCCAAGTTTTGCTTTTCAAAGCACTCATCGCCAAAAATTCCAAGCAAACGGTTGCACCAAGCCTACAGCGGTGATTTTCCATCGGCTTTACCACATTCAAGGGAATGAATATGAATGCGTTGAAATGTGCACGCAGCATCTTATCGACCAGTGTCGGACTCGCGCTACTGGTGGGCAGCACCCTCGCCGCGGCCGACAATGCTCGGGATTGGCAGAACCTCCCGACAGACCTCAATCTATTGTTCGGTTACTACAGCAACGTTGACAGCAATACCCCCATCGATACCTCGCTGCCGCTGGATGGGCTGTCGCTCAATGCCGATCTCTATATCCTGCGTTATGCGCGCTCGTTCGCAATTAATGGCCGTTCTTCGGCAATCCAGCTGATCCAGCCCTATGCCGATGTCGAGGCATCTTTCGACAATGCGCAATTCTTCAAGGGTACCCAGCGCAACGGAGGTATGGCCGATACCCAAGTGGTGATTGTGCACAACCTCTTTGGCGGGCCGGCACTGAGCAAGGAGGAGTTTGCTGCCTGGACGCCCGAAACCTTTCTGACTGGCGCCCTCTGGGTAACGGCGCCAACCGGTGACTACGACAAGAACAAGGTCATTAATATCGGTGCCAATCGCTGGGTACTCAAGCCTGAGGTGGCGTTTGGTCATCCGATCGGCCCAACCTGGTTGGAACTGAACAGCTGGGTGTCGCTGTACGGTGATAATGATGACTACCAGGGTGACAGCAAGCTGGAACAGCGGCCGCTGTATGCGTTGGAAGGTCACTACAGTTACACCTTCAACCCGGCACTTTGGGTGTCGCTCGATGGCACCTGGAGCAAGGGCGGCGAAACCAGGATCAACGGTGTGAACCAGGACAACGAACAGGAAAACACCTTGTTGGGCGCCAGCCTCGGTTTCATGTTATCTACGCAGCTCGGTGGCCTGCTCGCCTATACAGACACCGTTTCGGAGCAGAGTGGTTCACCCGACGTGAATACTTGGACCTTTCGCTTGCAGTATCTGTGGTGATCGATCTGCTGTAATTGCCGCTCAGGCAAAGGGACCTGGGCACTCAAATTAATCCAGGCACCCTTGTGGTGGAAGAAGACAAACCAATGCGCAGAGAAATCGGTTATTGGGACCGAGAGGGAAGGGAGCTGTTCTACTACTTGGAGTTCAACCCGCAAACGGCAGAGTTTTTTATCACTTGCGAGCATAAGCCGAGCACGGGTGACACCCGTATCAGGTCGGTCCCCCTGAGTGAGGCTCGGGGAGAGCGTTACTACGAAGACGCATTGCTGATTATCAAGGAAGAACTCTTCAGGAACTACAGCATCTGAGCTTAGGCCCCGCTGAAGCCGGGCTGGTTTACACCCATTGAAACCTTTCTTTGGTGCGCTAATTAATTCAAGGCGTATATTGAAAGTATCGATCCTGCAGTCGCGTCGATGAGTACTGGTAAACAAACCGGAACGTTGGAGGTGTGGGATGAACTCGTATCAACGTCTGTTCCTCATAGCCGGCCCGTCGATGCGCCATACGCCGGCGCTGGAGCGGGCTGTCGCGATTGCCAAGGCCACGAATGCCGCGTTGGATATGGTGGTGTTCATCGAGGATGTCGACACGTTGGGCTTGATGAGTGGCAACGAGCATTTTCGCGAAATCTGCCAGCAAGAAAATCTGAAGTGGCTGCAGGACGAAGCCGAATTGATACGCGGCAGTGGCGTCAAGCTGACCACCGATGTGGTACTGGCTCGCGATGTGCTCGAGCAAATCCTCAAGTATGTGGCTGAGGTACAGCCAGATCTGGTTATCAAGGATGTACACCACGAATCGGCACTGCGGCGCGTGTTCGTCACGCCGTTGGATTGGCACTTGCTGCGCGATTGCCCGGTGGCCGTTCATCTGGTCAGCGAGGTCAGGTGCCCGTTGCCCCGGGTGATTGTCGCGGCGGTTGACCCGTCGCATCCGGACGGCCATCTCACGCTTATCAATGACAGCATCATCGAGGCTGCCAGTTCATTGGCCCGGCAGTGCGATGGCGAGCTGCACCTGTTGCATGCATGCGATCCCTCGCGCACGCACCTTGCTGACTTCGGTGCCGGTGCGATCACGATGCCGGGTTTCAATGCAGACGTCCGGCGCGGCCAGCAACACGCGTTTACGGTGCTGGCCGAGCGTTATGGCGTGCCGGTTGAACGACAACACTTCATTCCTGGTGCTGCGACCAAAGTAATTGCCGAGTTCGCAGCCCATAACCGTGCCGATGTGATCGTGATGGGCAACACGCATCGCAAGCTCATGGGTAGTACGACCGAGCACGTTCTGTATCAGGTACCCTGTAATGTGTTGGCCATCAAGGGGCAAGTGGCGCAGTGACAATCTGTTTGCAATGAGCCCTCCTGCAATGACTTGAACGCTTGAACTAAGCTTAAAACGTCACAGGGAGGCACATATCATGAGCGAAGGTCCAATCGCAGCGTTAGAGACAGCGCTGCAAACGGTAATGGCTGTCGCCCGCAACCAGGGGCTGGATATCGATGAACTGTGTCGGCATTCCATTGGTGCAATCATCAGTGGTGCCGATGCCGCGCGGGTTGATGCTGCCCAGGTGGAGAATGCAATTGCCGCGATCGAGCAGGCTCAAGCCGCCGTGGCGCGGCTTTCCCTGCCTTCTGCATGACGGCTGTGGTGCACCGGCCAATGAGCAGCGGTGCACCAGCGTGCCTCAGGCAATGAGGTCCACCTTGCCACTGGCCAGGCGATAGACCCCACCCACAATGTTCAGTTTTCCCTGGCTCAGGGCTTCGGTCAGGACCGGGCTTGAACTTTTGAGTTTGTTGACCGAGTCCTTCACGTTTTGCACGATAGAATTTTCCATCAGGTCGCCCGGTTGGCTGAGTACTTGCTCGATGCTGGGTTTGAGGGCATCGGCCAGACCTTGAATGTGGCCCGGAAAGGTTGCTTTATCCTTTATCGCCTTGATGCCCGCGCTGATGGCGCCACAGCTTTCATGGCCCAGCACCACAATCAGCGGCGCGCCCAGCACCAGGACCGCATACTCCAGGCTGGCCAGGCCTGCATCGGTGACGAAATTGCCGGCAACGCGCACGGCGAACAAGTCGCCACGGGCTGTATCGAACGCATACTCGGGGGCAATCCGCGAGTCTGCGCAACCCAGTATCGCCACGAAAGGGTTCTGGCCTGAAACCAGGGCTTCGCGCTCGGCCTTGAAATCATGGGTCTTGGACATGCCATTGATATAGCGCTCGTTGCCCTCCATCAACCGTTGCAATGCCATTTGCGGGCTGATTGCATTTTGCGGTTTGGGCAGTACCGTCAGGTCGTCAGCAAGGGCGCGTTTGGCGGGCAGCGTCGTCGCCAGAAGCAGGGCACCGGCTCCAATACCTAAATAGCGTAGAAAGCGACGACGTTCGGACGCGTCGGGGCCGTGATCGGTTTCACAGGATAGGCACATGCTCGTAAACCTCGAAAGGGTGGAATGAGCGTTTTGTGGGTTTCGGTGCAACCCCGAATTACGTCATCCGTCGAGGTACAGGCAAAAGTGCGAAAGGCTGTGATCGGCGCTTTGGCCAGCCAGCGCTGGGGCAGCATGCTCAACAAGTATGGTTGAATCTTTGGAATGCGTAGTTGCAGCTGGCCATGATTGGCCCATAACGGACAAATCGTCCGACAAAACGGCCGTGCTAGCGCGCAATCGCCTGCCACACTGTCAATGATGGCACGTTGCAGTGGGGAGTCCCGGCAGCGGATTAACTGCGTGCCTTGCGCAGTGATCGCAATTGCAGGGATCTCGTGAGGGTCCAAGGGGTTGCAGCATGAACTGGGCCTACATTTTGCTTTGCGTAATGTTGGTTGCTTCGGTGTGGTGCCT
>CAYVPI010000006.1:0-31035 GCA_964453495.1 uncultured Pseudomonas sp.
CACAGCAAGCTGTTCGACGGCATGGCCGAACTGCTGGCCGACATCGAGCGCTCCAACCTGATCTGGGGTGTGGTCACCAACAAACCCGTGCGCTTCGCCGAGCCGATCATGCAGCAACTGGGCCTTGCCGAACGCTCGGCCCTGCTGATTTGCCCCGACCACGTGAAAAACAGCAAGCCGGACCCGGAACCTTTGATCCTGGCGTGCAAGATGCTCGACCTGGACCCGGCCAGCGTACTGTTCGTCGGCGATGACCTGCGTGACATCGAGTCCGGGCGCGACGCCGGCACCCGTACTGCCGCCGTGCGTTATGGCTATATTCACCCAGAAGACAACCCGAACAATTGGGGCGCGGATGTGGTGGTCGATCATCCGCTGGATTTGCGCAAGGTGCTTGATAGCGCGCTTTGCGGCTGTTGAGGAAGGCGCTTTGCGCCTTATCGCGGGCAAGCCCGCTCCTACACTCTCACCTGCAGGAGCGGGCTTGCCCGCGATGAAGTCACTACAAATTTCGAGGTTTACCCATGTTTGACTACTCCGCCCGCCCCGAACTGCTCAAGGACCGGGTGATCCTGGTCACCGGCGCAGGCCGCGGCATCGGCGCCGCCGCCGCCAAGGCCTACGCCGCCCACGGGGCAACCGTGCTGCTGCTGGGCAAGACCGAAGCCAACCTCGTCGACGTCTACGACGAGATCGAAGCCGCTGGCCACCCCCAACCGGCCGTCATTCCGTTCAACCTGGAAACCGCCCTGCCTCACCAGTACGACGAACTGGCAGCCATGGTCGAGAACGAATTCGGCCGGCTGGACGGATTGCTGCACAACGCGTCGATCATCGGCCCGCGCACGCCGCTGGAACAGTTGTCGGGCGAGAACTTCATGCGCGTCATGCACGTCAACGTCAACGCCATGTTCATGCTGACCAGCACCATGCTGCCGCTGCTCAAGCTGTCCCAGGACGCCTCGGTCGTGTTCACCTCCAGCAGCGTGGGCCGCAAGGGCCGGGCCTACTGGGGCGCCTATGGGGTTTCCAAGTTTGCCACCGAAGGGCTGATGCAAACCCTGGCCGATGAACTTGAAGGCGTCGCCCCTGTGCGCGCCAACAGCATCAACCCGGGCGCAACCCGTACCAGCATGCGCGCCCAGGCCTACCCTGGGGAGAACCCGGATATCAATCCGCTGCCGGAAGAAATCATGCCGGTCTACCTGTACCTGATGGGCCCCGACAGCACCGGCATCAACGGCCAGGCCTTCAACGCCCAGTAAGCTTCAGTTGTCCTGCAGCGCCAGCCGGCCACGTTCGGGCTGGCGCTGTTCGCACTGCATGCAACGTTCGAGAAACAGGTGCATGTAGTCGTAACTCTTGCAGATTGCCCGGCGCAGGTCAGCCTGCAACGCCGCTGACGGGTTGTTGCCCGCCAAGGTACAGATGATTTCCAGCGCCTCCCAGGGGTGCGCGTCATCGTACTGGGCATGCAGCTTCAGCCATTTCATCGCGCGCTTGCGTGTCTCTTCGGGAAACGCCGCAGCATAGGCGCCACTCTCGCAAACCAGCGCCGACCATTCGCCTGTTGCGCCCTCAATGGCATAGTTGGTCGCCGCAATCGCAATCACCAACGGATCAGACGAGCTGGTATGCCAGCACCAATCGCTCAAGGCCTGTAGCTCGGCCGGTACCTGTTGTGCCTGCAGGTCCTGGATGCTTACCCCGTGGGCACGGCTCCAGTTCACCCAGTAATCGGCATGATTGAGCTCAACGCGGATGTTGCGCATCAACCAGCGGCGCGCCATGTCTTCGCCGGGGTGACGGGCGTAGCGGGTCTTGGTCAGGTTTTGCGCCATGTACAGGGCAAACTGCTCCACAACCGGCCAACCGCCAACCAGGTACAAACGCATGGTCCTGGCGCTCAGCGAAGCGTCGCGCATGCGCTTATAGAACTCGTGCTCGACAACCCGGCGTTTGCTCTCGTAGCAGTCCTGGACCAGCTGGCGCGCCCAAGCAGGGTAACTGCCAACCTCCATCAACGGACCGGTCCGGCTAAACGCATCTATCACTGTCGACTCCTTTGACTGGGCGGCACCACCTTCAGCGAAACGTCCCCGGTGCCTTGACCAGCAATGGCTTGGTGCGCGGGTAACGGTGCTGCAGGCTGGCGCTGGTGAACACTTGCGGACGCTCGATCAGGTAGCCCTGGGCGTAATCGACCCCCACGTCAAGCAGAGCCTGCTCGATGAGTGGGGTCTCCACAAACTCGGCGATGGTCTTCTTGCCCATCACATGACCGATATGGTTGATGACCTCGACCATCGCGCGGTTGACCGGGTCGTCGAGCATGTCTCGAACGAAGCTGCCATCGATTTTCAGGAAGTCTACAGGCAAATGTTTGAGATAGGCGAACGACGACATCCCGGCGCAAAAGTCGTCCAGGGAGAAGCGGCACCCCAAACTTTTCAACTCATTGATGAAACGAATGGCGCTGCCCAGGTTGGCAATGGCGCTGGTCTCGGTAATTTCGAAACAAATCAGTTCAGGGGGGATGTCGTGCTCGATAAACTGCTGACGCAAGAACGCCAGGAACTTGTCGTCACCGATACTGCTGCCCGACAGGTTGATCGCACACATGGCCAGCGGCCCTTCATGCCCTTCGACCATACAACGGCGAATGACCTTGAACACGTTCTCTACCACCCAGCTGTCCAGGGCTGTCATCAAGCCGTAGCGCTCTGCCGCCGGAATGAAGCTGTCCGGCAGGATGACCCGACCTGCCTCGTCATGCAGGCGCAACAGAATCTCGACGTGTCCGCCCTGGTTGTCGTGCCCGTTCAGGGCGGCGATTTCCTGGGCATAGAGGCAAAAGCGGTTCTCTTCCAGGGCCATGTGCAGGCGCTGTACCCAGGCCATTTCACCGAAGCGCAAGGACAGCTCCGAATCGTCGGCATGGTAGACCTGAACGCGGTTTCGGCCCTTCTCCTTGGCCATATAGCAGGCCATGTCGGCGGCCCTGAGCGAAGCCTCGAGGCTGGTGGGCGCCTGGGTGATGTGCACCACACCGATGCTCACGGTGGTGACAAATGGCCGGCCCTTCCAGACAAAATGCAGGTTCTGCACGGTCTGGCGCAAACCTTCGCTGATCTTCTCCGCGACCTCTGCCGGGCAGTTTTCCAGCAGGATACCGAACTCGTCGCCGCCCAGGCGCGCCAAGGTATCGCCTTCGCGCAGGCTTGATTGCAGCAAGGTGCAAATGTGCCGCAGCAACTCGTCGCCAGCGGCATGCCCGCAGGTGTCATTGACCAGCTTGAACTGATCCAGGTCCAGAAACATCAGGGTATGGTGCCCCGCCTGCCGGGCCAGCCCCGTCAGTGCAGCCTCCAGCCGGTGCTCGAACTCGCGGCGGTTGGCAAGGCCCGTCAAGGCATCATGGCTCGCCTGCCAGGACAGGTCATCGATGTACTGGCGTTCCAGGGTCATGTCGTGCAGCACCAGCACGGCGCCGCTGACCTGCCCCCGGGCCTGGATCGGCGCGCCGACCAGGGTCACCGACACCGTGCTGCCATCCAGGCGCTGGATCAGCTTGGCATGCTCGCTGGCGCTGCGCAGCTCACCGCTGAGGATGCGCTCGATCAGGGTGAAGTTGGCTTTATCGGCATGTTCGTCCAGCAGGCTGAACAGCGCTGCCAGCGGCAAGCCCTGGGCCTGCTCGGCATTCCACAGGGTCAATTGCTCGGCTGCAGGGTTCATGTAGGCGATCGAACCGTCTACGCCGGTGGTGATCACAGCATCGCCGATGGACTGGAGGGTGACCTGGGCGCGTTCGCGTTCTTCCTGCAAGGCGCTGGCAAAAGCATGGCGCTGCGACAGCAGTTTTTGCGAGCGCCACAGCGCCAGGAAAATCAGCACCAGGGCTGTGACCAGGTTGGTCGCCAGGAGCATGTGCAACAAAAAGCGCGAGCCTTCGCCCAAAGCATCGCTGAAGGCCTTGGCGGCGGGCGTCACGCGCTCGTTGATGGCGTGGATCTGCTCCTTCCAGCGTACGATCTGTGCCTCGCTGGCCACGCCCCTCGAGATTCCCTGGTGCATTTGCCGGGCAACATCGTCAAGCCGCTGCAAGTAATCATCGCCCACGGTCCACAGCTTGATGGCCGTTTCCATGTAACTGAAATGGCGGAAGTTCAAGTACAACCAGATGACCCCGGAAACGTCGTCCGGATGGTTGCCCCCCTGCAGGATGCCACGGCGCGCGGCGTCGAGGTCCGGTACTGGCTTGTCCAGGGCTATGCGCAGGTCGTGGCTACCCTGAGGCACGGCGATAGCGCGCTGGTAGCTGCGAAAAACCGCTTCGTCGCGGCTGTCGGCATACAGGCCAAGGTAAAAAATCGCATCCTTTTGACCCTTGGACCACAAGCTCTCGCCCGCCACGTAACCCCGCACCGCGGACAGCACGTAGAGGCTGAAACAGCCCAGCAATACCTGAAACAGCACGACGGCAATGAATGGCCAGACGATGCCCAACAACCTTGGCGTTTCGAGAGTCCGTGTTTGCTTCATGAGGTCCCTTACATCTGCAGAGCCAGCCACAACCCACCCCTGCTCAGATTAGGTCAATTCCGGCAGGGGCAATGGATAGAATTCTCATTCATGAAACAAATGTGGATCAGATTTGTTGCAGATGACCATAGAGCTTGGCGTAAAGGCCACCCTCGGCGATCAATTGCATATGGTCGCCATCTTCGGCCACGTGGCCGCCATCAAAAACCAGTACACGATCGGCCTGTTTAACCGCCGACAAGCGGTGGGCAATGATCAAGGTCGTGCGTTCGCTCAAAAAGCGCGCAAGGGCCTTATGCAGGTTGTACTCAGTGGCCGCATCCAGGGCAGAGGTGGCTTCGTCGAGAATCACCACTTTAGGATCGGCCAGCACCATACGGGCAATCGCCAGGCGCTGGCGCTGGCCACCGGACAGGCGCACACCGGAGCGCCCGACGATGCTGTCCAACCCCTTGGGCAGCGCTGCGATGGTGCCATCGAGCTGGGCGATTTCCAGGGCTCGCCAACAGGCATCATCGGCGCAGTCGCGGCCCATGGTCAGGTTGGCCCGCACCGTATCGTTGAACAGCGACGGGTGTTGCAGCACCACCGCGACATTCTCGCGCACTGTTTCCAGGCCAATTTCCTGCAAGGTCGAGCCGCCGAAACGTACAGTGCCGGACTGCGGGGTATAGAGCCCCAGCAGCAGTTGCACCAGGGTACTCTTGCCGCCGCCGCTGGCGCCCACCACGGCGACCTTTTCACCGGGCGCGATGGAAAGGTTCAACTGGTCGAGCACCAGCTCTTCGGTGTAGCCGAAGCTCAAGCCCCGCACCTCGATGCCTACCGTGTCGCGCCCTTTGAACGGGTTGGCGCCACCGGGGTACTGGGGTTCGTCGGCACGGGCCAGCAGTTCGTTGATGCGGGTCAGCGCACCGCCGGCGGCGTAATAGGCGTACTGCAGATTCAGCAGCTGTTCCACCGGCCCGATCATGAACCACAGGTAGCTGAACACCGCGAGCATCTGCCCGATCGACAGGTCGGAGAACAATACCGTCAGCATCGCCGCCGCCCGGAAGATATCGATGCCGAACTGGAACAGCAAACCGCTGGCCCGGCCCGAGGCGTCGCTTTTCCATTGCGAGGCCACAGCGTAATCGCGCACTTCCTGGGCACGCAGCCCCAGACGGCCGAGGAAGTAACCCTGACGGTTGCCGGCACGCACTTCCTGGATGGCATCCAGGGTTTCGGTCAAGGCCTGGGTGAACCGTGAGGTGCTGTCGTTCTCAAGCTTCTTCAGGTGCTTGACCCGCTTGCCCAATTGCACCGTGGCAAAGATCACCAACGGGTTGAACAGCAGGATCAGCAGTGCCAGTTGCCAGTGCATCCACATCAGGATCGCAGCGGTCCCGGTCAGCGTCAGCGTCGCCACCAGGAAGCGGCTGAGGGTTTCACCGACGAATTTGTCCAGGGTATCCAGGTCGGTGACCAGGTGAGTGGTCACCGTACCACTGCCCAGGCTTTCGTATTCGCTTAAGGAAATGCGCTTGAGCCGCTCGATCAGGCGGATACGCAAGCGGTACACCATGTCTTTGGCCAACCCTGCGAACAGGCGGGCCTGCAGCACGTTGAAGACCAGCCCGGCGCCGCGCAGGGCCAGGGTCAGCACCAACATCAAGCCGATGTAGCCGGCCGCGACCTGCCAACTGCCGGGCAGCAGGCGGTTCATCCATTGCAGGGCCGCATCGCCGTGGCCGAGCAACACTTCGTCGACCAGCAATGGCAGCAGCAAGGGAATGGGAACGGTGCACAAGGTCGCCAACACGGCAACGCCATTGGCGATCCACAGGGCTTTTTTATGACGCAGGGCCAGACGACGAATTTCCGCCCAGGTCAGCCGATCCGCAGGGGATGGTTCCTTGACCTTGGGAAGTTGCGGTGAGCCCGATACGTCAAGCATAAGTGGCGCGCTCCAGCCAGCGGCCGAGCAGCGGCGCCAGTTCGGTAAGTGGCTGATAGCCGTTGGTCAACAGGGCCAACTGACCTTTGCGTTCGGCCAGCAACGTCGGGAAGCCGGCGATGCCCAGGTCCTGGACCCAGATGAAGTCGGCCGCCGTGGCGTTCTGTTGCTCTGCGCTGTCGAAGGCGGCGGCGAATTGATCGCGCGCCAGGCCGGCGGCCTCTGCCAGCTCCACCAGCACCGGCGCGCGGGTGACATCGCGCCCCTGGGCGTAAAACGCCTGCTGGATCAGCTTGACCAGCGGCCAGGCCTTCGCTGCATCGAGGTTACGTGCAGCGACCACGGCCCGGCAGGCAGGCTCGGTGTCATAGATGAAACCCTCCGGCAGCGCACCTTCGAAGGCGAACGGCTGGCCGGTGGCCTCACTGACAGCCTGCCAGTGCTCGAGGATGTAGCGCCGGGTCGAAGGATCCAGTGGCGCACTGCCTGTGCGCAACCCGCCCATCACCAGGTGAACATCCACACCTGCCACATGCGCCTGTTCGATCAGGGCCTCGGCCACTGGTGCAAACCCCCAGCACCAGGAGCACATCGGGTCCATCACATACAACAGGCGAGTGGACATGGATCAAACCTCCGTGGCTTTCCGGTAATTATGGCCGATCGGGTGTGGCTGGTTGCGCGCCTTGGCCAACTCGATCTGCTTTTGCCGGTCGATCGCACTGCGGCGGGTCTTTTCGCTCAGGCTGTCCCAGCAATGGGGGCAGCTGATACCGGGCGAATAATGCTCCGACTCGCGGTCCTGCACGCTGATCGGCGTGCGGCAGGCATGACATTGATCATAGTCGCCTTCGCTCAGGTCATGGCGCACCGTGACCCGGTTATCGAAGACAAAACAGTCGCCTTCCCAGCGGCTTTGCTCCTGTGGCACCTCCTCGAGGTACTTGAGGATGCCACCCTTGAGGTGGTAGACCTCCTCGAAGCCCTCGCCCAGCATATAGCTCGAGGCTTTTTCACAACGGATGCCGCCGGTGCAGAACATCGCCACCTTCTTGTGCCGCGCAGGGTCGAAGTTGGCCTTGATGTACTCGGGGAATTCACGAAAGCTGGTGGTCTTTGGATCGATGGCGCCCTGGAAAGTGCCGATCGAAACCTCGTAATCGTTGCGGGTATCGATCAACAGAACTTCAGGGTCGCTGATCAGCGCGTTCCAGTCCTGCGGCTCGACATAGGTGCCGACCTTATGGTTGGGGTCAACGCCCTCGACACCCAGGGTGACGATCTCTTTCTTGAGCTTGACCTTGGTGCGGTAGAACGGTTGTTCATCGCAGTACGACTCTTTATGGTCGAGGTCGACCATGCGCGCATCGAGCTTGAGCCAGGCCAGCAGGCCGTCGATCCCTTCGCGGGTACCGGAAACGGTGCCGTTGATGCCCTCTTCGGCCAGCAACAACGTGCCTTTGATGCCATTGCAGGCCATGGCCTGGAGCAGTGGCTCGCGCAGCTGGACGTAATCTTTCAGGGTGACGAACTTATACAGTGCCGCCACGACAATGCTTTGTGTCATGGGTATTTCTCCAGGTGGCTGCCCTCGTAAAGGGCGAACCGGATGCAAAAAAAACGCGCCGACAGGCGGCGCGTTGCAGATTCTAACAAAAACCGAAGCGTCAGTGTTTACTGCCGCCTGCACAGGTCGGCGATGCCGGGGCTGCGCCGATCTTTGCCCACTCCTCGGGGGTGTAGGTGTGCAAGGCCAGCGCATGGAACTGGCCCATCAACTCGCCCAGAGTGGCATAAACTTTCTGGTGACGCTTGACCTGCATCAAGCCTTGGAACTGTTCGCTGACCAATACCGCCTTGTAGTGGGTCTCCAGGCCGCGGCTGTGCATGTGGCTCTCGTCGAGCACTTGCAGATGCTGCGGCTGCAGGGCGGCCAGCGCTTGTTCAATACGTTGTTGCATGGACATGACCGGCTCCGCTTATGGCTGTTTCTTCGCCGGGGCTGCGGCGGCGCCTTTAGGGTCCAGCTCTTTGGTCATGTCGGCCAGGAGCTTGTTGACCACAGGCACGGCGCTTTCCAGTTTCTTCTGGGTCAGCTGCGCCGACTGCTGGGTAACGACCGGCATTTTCTCCAGGACCTTGCGGCCCAGCGGCGACTGGTAGAACGCTACCAGGTCCTTGAGCTCCTGCTCGGTGAAGTTGGTGGTGTAGAGCTTGACCATGTCAGGCTTGAGCTTGTCCCAGCCGATGGCCTGGTCCAGGGCGGTATTGGCCTTGGCCTGGTAGGTTTCCAGCAGCGCTTTTTTCGACGCTGGCGCCTTGGTCTGCTCGAAGCGCTGGGCAAACATCTGCTGGACTTGCATGTAGACCGGCGTACCGAGCTTGTCGGCGTGCGCCAGCTTCAGAAAGGCTTCGGCGCTGGCGTTATGGCTGGCTGTATCGGCGAAGACCTGGCCGCTGGCGCAGACCAGAGCAACTGCGGTGCAAATGGCACGAAGACGAGTCATCGGGTTTCCTTTAATTGGCAGGCGAGGTTTCACCTCTGGGCTGAGCATTCTGCGCCCGAGCAAGGGCGCCACTCAACCCTGGTTACGTTGGAGGTTACCGTCAGATCATGGATCAATGGAACCGAAGTGTCGAATCAAGACCTAAACTGCGAAATCAGACCACAAAGGAGTGCGCGCAGGATGAGCCGTATCGAAACTGACAGCCTTGGCCAAGTGGAAGTTCCCGACCAGGCCTACTGGGGGGCCCAGACTCAGCGCTCGCTGATCAATTTTGCAATCGGCAAGGAACGGATGCCGCTGGCCGTACTGCATGCCCTGGCCCTGATCAAAAAAGCCGCTGCACGCGTCAACAACCGCAATGGAGACCTGCCGGCGGATATCGCCAGGCTGATCGAACAGGCCGCCGACGAAGTGCTCGATGGCCAACATGATGAGCAATTCCCGCTCGTCGTCTGGCAGACCGGCAGCGGCACCCAGAGCAACATGAATGTCAACGAAGTGATCGCCGGGCGCGCCAACGAACTGGCCGGCAAGGGGCGCGGCGGCAAGGTGCCGGTGCACCCCAACGACCACGTCAACCGCTCGCAAAGCTCCAACGACTGCTTCCCCACGGCCATGCACATCGCCGCGGCCAAGGCCGTACAACAGCACCTGTTGCCGGCCATCGCCGAACTGTCCGATGGCTTGGCCGAACTGGCTGCGCACCATCACCACCTGGTCAAGACCGGGCGCACCCACATGATGGATGCCACGCCCATCACCTTCGGCCAGGAAATATCGGCCTTCGTCGCCCAGCTCGACTACGCCCAGCGCGCCATCCGCGCGGCGCTGCCGGCCGTCTGCGAACTGGCCCAGGGCGGTACCGCCGTGGGCACTGGATTGAATTCACCCCACGGTTTCGGCGAGGCCATGGCCGCTGAACTGGCGGCGTTGTCCGGGCTGCCCTTCGTCACCGCACCGAACAAATTTGCCGCGCTGGCCGGGCACGAACCCCTGACCACCCTGTCCGGCGCCCTCAAGACCCTGGCCGTGGCCCTGATGAAACTGGCCAACGACCTGCGCCTGCTCGGCTCCGGCCCGCGTGCGGGGCTGGCCGAAGTGCGCTTGCCAGCCAACGAGCCGGGCAGCTCGATCATGCCCGGCAAGGTCAACCCGACCCAGTGCGAGGCGCTGTCGATGATCGCCTGCCAGGTCATGGGCAACGACGTTGCCGTAGGCTTTGCCGCAAGCCAGGGGCACCTGCAGCTCAACGTCTACAAGCCGGTGATCATCCACAACCTGCTGCAATCGATCGGCCTGCTGGCCGATGGCTGCAGCAACTTCCAGCAGCACTGCATCGCCGGCCTTGAGCCGGATGCCGAACAGATGGCCCGACACCTGGAACAAGGCCTGATGCTGGTGACCGCACTCAACCCGCATATCGGCTACGACAAGGCTGCCGAGATCGCCAAGAAAGCCTACGCCGAAGGCTCTACCTTACGCGAGGCGGCGTTGGCACTGGGTTACCTGACCGATGCCGAGTTCGACCAGTGGGTCCGCCCCGAAAGCATGCTCGAGGCTGGCAAACATGGTTGAGCGCAAAAGTGGCGCTACCCTGCTCGAAGGCGACGGCAAGCGTATTTTGATGATCTATGGCACGCCCAAGTCCATCAGCCTCGGCCACGCCTTGGGCGAAGCCTATGCCCAGGGCGCACGCAGCGGCGGTCATGTGGTGCGGGTACTGCGCTTGGGCGAGATGAAATTCGACCCCGTGCTGCACAGCGGCTATGAGCAATCGCAGCCACTGGAGCCGGACCTGCTCGACGCCCAGCGGCAGATTCACTGGGCCGAGCACCTGGTGTTTGTCTACCCGATCTGGTGGGGCGGGCTGCCGGCATTGCTCAAGGGCTTTCTCGACCGGGTGCTGTTGCCCGGCTTTGCCTTCAAGGCCCATGGCCGCGAAGACCAGGCCAATAAACTTTTGCTGGGGCGCAGCGCCGATCTATTGGTGACCATGGACACCACGCCGCGCTACTTCCGCTGGGTGTATGGGGCACCGGCGCATAAACAGATGATCCGCACCACCCTGGGCTTTTGCGGGATCAAGACCCTGCACCTGAAGGAGTTCGCCCCCGCCCAATCGTCCTCGGAAGCACAGCGCCAGCAATGGTTGCACCAGACCGAGGCGCTGGGCCGGCAGATCGGCGCCTAGGCAATTTTCAATCGACGTGCGCGCCAACCTGCCAGCAGCGACGGCCCCAGGGCCGTCAATGCCGAACCCAGCACCACGAGCACCGCGCCGCCATAGCCCAGGCCGTTGATTTCTTCGCGGGGCACATAGTCGGGCCAGTACTGCGCTGCCACGGCTACGGCGGCGAACGTCACTAACGGCGTAATGGCCAGGGTCGCACTCACCCGCGACGCCTCCCAATGGGCCAGCGCTTCGGCAAAGGCGCCATAGGCGACCAGCGTGTTGAGGCAGCATGCCAACAGCAGCCAGCCTTGCACCGGGCTCAGTTGCAGCGCCTCCATGGGCTTGGCCCAAGGCGTGAGCAAGAGCGCACAAAGCAGGTAAATCACCATCATCACCTGCACAGAATTCCACACAGTCAGCAGTTGCTTCTGGCCCAGCGCGTAAAACGTCCACACCGTGGCCGCCAGCAGGGTGATGAGCACGCCGGCGGTGTACTGGCTCAGGGACGTCAGCAACTCTTCCAGGCGTTGATTGAAGAACAGGCCGAAACCGAGCAGCAATACAACGAGGCCTATACCCTGGGCCAGGCTGAAGCGCTCCTTGAAAATGAACACACTGCCGAGCAACAACAGGATCGGGCCCATCTGGATGACCAGTTGCGCAGTACCGGGGCTGACCAGGCGCAAGCCAAGCAGATAGCACACATAGTTCCCCACCAGGCCGCACACCGACAGCAGCACCAGGCCAATACCGTTGCGCCCCAACGCCTTGAAACTGGGCAGTCGCTTGACCGCCGCCAGGTAAGCGAACAAGAGCCCACCGGCCACC
Source organism: uncultured Pseudomonas sp. (assembly GCA_964453495.1). Lineage (GTDB taxonomy): Bacteria > Pseudomonadota > Gammaproteobacteria > Pseudomonadales > Pseudomonadaceae > Aquipseudomonas. The sequence goes on from CAYVPI010000006.1 coordinate 11,993, forward strand.
ATCAGGCGAAACCAGGTAACCGTCACCGGGTCCATGACTTGCAGGACCTGCTTCAACTTGATCGGCAAGATGCCCCACAAGAAAGCCGTCAACAGCGAGAGGAGAAGACCATAGGCCCAACGTCCGGATGAAATATGCATAGCCAGCCTCTGCATCCCTGGGCGGGACAAAGCTCGATTCTATGCGGTGTTCGTTTTTTTATACAGTTGTAGGAGCGGGCTTGCCCGCGATGGGCTGCGAAGCGGCCCCTTTTATCAATCCTGAAATCGCTAGGAAGACTGGCGTCTTCCAATCGCGGGCAAGCCCGCTCCTACAGGGTGAAATACGAATCAGCCAGCAGCCTCAAACAACCCCGCCGCCCCCATCCCGCCACCGACGCACATGGTCACTACGCCATAGCGTGCCTTGCGCCGTTGCAGCTCGCGCACCAGGTGGCCGACCTGGCGCGAGCCGGTCATGCCGAACGGGTGGCCGATGGCGATGGCGCCGCCATTGACGTTGTAGTTTTCATTGTCGATTTCCAGTCGGTCGCGACAGTACAGGCACTGGGAAGCAAAGGCCTCGTTCAGCTCCCACAGATCGATGTCGGCCACCCCCAGACCGTTGGCCTTGAGCAGCTTGGGCACCGCGAAAACCGGGCCGATGCCCATTTCGTCCGGTTCGCACCCGGCCACTGTGAAACCCCGGAAAATCGCCCGCGGCGTCAACCCCAGTGCCTGCGCGCGTTCCAGGCTCATGACCAGGGTCATGGAAGCCCCATCGGACAATTGCGAGGCATTGCCGGCAGTCACCGAGCCATCCTCGGCGAACACCGGCTTCAAGCCCGCCAGGCTCTGCAGCGTGGTGTCCGGGCGGTTACAGTCATCGCGATCAACCACACCTTCGTGCCAATTCTGTTGGCCGGTGGCCTTGTCCTCGACCAGATAGCGCGTGCTCATCGGCACGATTTCATCGCTGAACCAACCAGCGGCCTGGGCCTGGGCCGTACGTAGCTGGCTTTGCAAGGCATACTGGTCCTGGGCCTCACGGCTGACCTGGTACCGCCGCGCGACGATTTCCGCGGTCTGCCCCATGGCCATATAGATGCCGGGGTGCTGCTCCTTGAGCCGCGGGTTGACCAAGTGATCCTGGTTGACGCTCTTGAGCGTCAGGCTGATGGACTCCACGCCACCGGCAACAATGATGTCACTGCAGCCTGAAGCGATCTGGTTGGCCGCGATGGCAATGGCCTGCAAGCCCGAAGAACAGAAACGATTAAGGGTCATGCCGGCCGCGCCGGTACCCAGGCGCGACAGTACGGCAACGTTACGGCCGATATTGACCCCCTGGGCGCCTTCGTTGGACGCGGCGCCGACGATGCAGTCTTCCACGGCCGCCGGGTCAATGCCGTTACGCTCAAGCAAGGCGTTGACGCAATGGGCCGCCATGTCATCAGGGCGGGTCTGGTTGAACTTGCCGCGAAAAGACTTGGCCAGCCCGGTCCGTACACTGTCGACGATCACTACTTCACGCATGGCACTGCCCTTTTGTGGTTATCGGTTGAGTGCTTCGAGCATAAATCTGCATGATCACCCAGCGCGATGATCATTCAGGTTTCATATGCAAACCCATCTACCGGCACTTAAGTCAGTCAGACTTCTTGTCAGCCTTGAACGCTGCCTCCAGCGCATCGTTGATGGTGCGCAGCACCTTGACCCGGGCCCAGCGCTTGTCATTGGCCTCGACCAGGGTCCAGGGCGCGATCTCGCTGCTGGTGCGGTCGACCATGTCGCCGACGGCCTGGCGGTAGACGCCCCACTTTTCCCGGTTGCGCCAGTCTTCCTCGGTGATCTTGAAGCGTTTGAAGGGGATCTGCTCGCGCTCCTGGAAACGTTCGAGCTGGGTCTGTTCGTCGATGGCCAGCCAGAACTTCACCAGGACCACGCCGGCGTCGGTCAGTTGCTCCTCGAAATCGTTGATCTCGCCATAGGCACGCATCCAGTCGGCCTGGCTGCAAAAGCCCTCCACCCGCTCTACCAGTACCCGGCCGTACCAGGAGCGATCGAACACCGTGAACTTGCCCCGCGCCGGAATGTGCCGCCAGAACCGCCACAGGTAGGGTTGCGCCCGCTCCTCCTCGGTGGGCGCGGCAATCGGCACGATGTTGTATTGGCGCGGGTCCAGCGCGGCGGCGACGCGGCGGATGGCCCCGCCCTTGCCCGCGGCATCGTTGCCCTCGAACACCGCCACCAGGGCGTGCCGGCGCATGCGCTTGTCGCGCATCAAACCTGCCAGGCGCGCCTGCTCGGTAATCAGCTGCTCGTTGTAGTCACTCTTGGACAGCTTGCGGCTCAGGTCCAGGCTGTCGAGCAGGCTGCGTTGGTCGATGCTTTCCCCCAGCGGTGCGCTGCTCGGCTTGTGCACCTTCTGCGGTGGAACCTTGAGGGCCGCTTGCAACGCCTCAAGCAAGATCCGCCCGACCGCCAGGCTGCGATAGTTCGGGTCAAAGCCTTCGATCACATGCCAGGGCGCATAGTCGCGGCTGGTGCGGCGCAGCACCCGCTCACCGAAACGCACGAAGCGGTCATAGGTTTGCGACTGCTGCCAATCCAGCGGGCTGATGCGCCAGCTGTGCAGCGGATCATCCTGCAGGGTCTTGAGCCGCTCCTTCATTTGTTTCTTGGACAGGTGAAACCAGAACTTGATGATCAAGGCGCCTTCATCGCACAGCATCTGCTCCAGGCGCTCGGCGCCATTGATCGCCTGGTCCAGTACGGCATCCTTGAACACCCCGTGGACACGGCCCTGCAGCATCTGGCTGTACCAGTTGCCGAACATCACCCCGATACGCCCCTTGGCTGGCAATTGCCGCCAGTAACGCCAGGCCGGTGGCCGGGCCATTTCTTCGTCGGTCTGTTGGTCGAACGTGCGCACTTCGATCAAGCGCGGGTCCATCCATTCATTGAGCAACTTGACTGTCTCGCCCTTGCCAGCGCCTTCAATGCCGTTGATCAGTACAATCACCGGAAAGCGCGACTGTTGCTTGAGCTCGAACTGCGCTTCGAGCAAGGCCTCGCGCAACGCCGGCATTTCGGCTTCATAGGTTTCTTTATCAATCGCGTGGCCGATTTCGGCGGATTCGAACATACCTGCCTCCCTTCATGGACTGTTCAAGATTAGCGGAACATTGTCCGCTGGTCGTTGCAAGCCACGTTGCGTTGGGTCAACACAGCGCAGTCGATCGGCTAGAATGCGCGTCTTGTTGCCGCCGAGCCCACCATGACCCAGCTTCCCTCTTCCCCTGCCTTCCACGCCCAGATCGATTGGGACGAACAGGGCCTGCCGCACTCGCGGCAATTCGATGATGTGTATTTCTCCGATGAGTCGGCGCTCAACGAGACGCGCCACGTGTTCATCGAGCAGAACCAGCTGCAGCGGCGCTTCAGTGAGCTGGGCAGCGAGGGGCGACTGGTGATCGGCGAAACCGGTTTCGGCACCGGCCTGAATTTTCTGTGCGCCTGGCAGTTGTTCGCCGCCTGCGCGCCAGCCGGTGCGCGGCTGCATTTCATCAGCGTGGAAAAGTACCCGCTGAACCCCGCCGACCTGCAGCGCGCCCTGGCCCTGTGGCCGCAGTTGGCGCCCTTCACTGAACCCTTGCTCAAACACTACGTGGCCGTGCACGAGGGCTTTCAGCGCTTCATTTTCGACCAGGGCCGGGTCACCTTGACCCTGTTGATCGGCGATGCCCTGGAGCAATTGCCGCACATCGATGGCCAGGTCGATGCCTGGTTTCTCGACGGCTTCGCCCCGGCGAAAAACCCGGAAATGTGGACACCGGAGCTGTTCGCTCAATTGGCGCGCCTGTCCGTGCCCGGCACCACGTTGGGCACCTTCACCAGCACCGGCTGGGTCCGCCGTGCGCTCAAGGCCGCCGGCTTTACCATGAAGCGGGTGCCCGGCATCGGCCATAAATGGGAAATCCTGCGCGGGGTGTTCGACGCCTGGCCGGCCGACACCCCGGCGCCCGCCGCAGCACCACCCTGGTTCGCCCGCCCCCACACCGCTGTACCCGAACGCCATGCGCTGGTGATCGGCGCCGGCCTTGCCGGTTGCGCCACCGCCCACAGCCTGGCCATGCGTGGCTGGCAGGTGACCCTTCTGGAGCGCCACGGGCAAATCGCCGCCGAGGCCTCGGGCAACCCCCAGGGCGTGCTTTACCTCAAGCTTTCAGCCCATGGCACTGCGCTCTCGCAGTTGATCCTCTGCGGTTTCGGCCATACCCGGCGCCTGCTGGAAAACCTGCAACGGGGCACCGACTGGGACGGTTGCGGCGTGCTGCAGCTGGCGTTCGATGACAAGGAAGCCAAGCGCCAGGCGCAACTGGCCGACGCCTTCGCCCCCGACCTGCTGCGGGTACTGGACCAGACCGAAGCCCAGGCGGTGGCTGGCATCGGCCTGGGCAGTGGCGGGCTGTACTTCCCCGAAGGCGGCTGGGTGCACCCGCCTGCCTTGTGCCGCTGGCAGGCCAGCCACCCGAACATCCAGCTGTTGCCCCACCACGCCGTGCTGCAATTGCAGCGCAGCGAAGGCCAGTGGCAAGCCTGGGACGGCGAGCGTTTACTGGCCAGTGCGCCGGTGGCGATCCTCGCCGGGGCCGCCGAGGTACGACAGTTCGCCCCCGCCGCCGACCTGCCGCTCAAACGCATTCGCGGGCAGATCACCCGTTTGGGCCAGACTGCACAAAGCCAGGCCTTGCACACCGTGGTCTGCGCCGAAGGCTACGTAGCCCCGGCACGCGAAGGCGAGCACACCCTGGGCGCCAGCTTCGACTTCCACAGCGACGACCTGGCGCCCACCACCGCCGAACACCTCAGCAACCTGGACATGCTGCAAGCGATCTCCCCTGACCTGGCCGAGCGCCTGCAGGTCGAGCAACTGGCGCCCGAGCAACTCCAGGGCCGCGCGGCCTTTCGCTGCACCAGCCCGGATTACCTGCCTATCGTCGGGCCGCTGGCCGACAGCCGGGCGTTTGCCGACACCTATTCGATACTGGCCAAGGACGCCCGGCAGGTCCCCGAGCAGCCTTGCCCCTGGCTCGAAGGCTTGTACATCAATAGCGGCCATGGTTCGCGCGGCTTGATCACCGCGCCCTTGTCCGGCGAGCTTATTGCCGCTTGGCTGGACGACGAACCGCTGCCCCTGCCACGCCATGTCGCCCAAGCCTGTCATCCCAATCGCTTCGCCCTACGTGATTTGATACGGGGCAAACGCAAGCAAGGCTGACACAGCTGGTCCACACTTGCTTCTAGAGGCTGGTGCTTCGATTGCCCACTATCGGAGCGCCAACACCCATCTTACGGAGCACGTTCATGCTGATTCGGCAGCTTATCGACAGCCAGAGCAGCACCTACAGCTACCTGCTGGCCGATCAGGGCCAGGCCCTGTTGATCGACCCGGTCCGGGACAAGCTCGACGACTACCTGCGCTTGCTCGGTGAGCTGCAATTGCAGTTGATCATGGCCATCGACAGCCATACCCATGCCGACCACATCACAGCCCTTGGCCTGTTGCGCGAACACACCGGCTGCGCCACCGCTTTTGGCGAACCCAACCCGGCCAGCTGCGCCAGCTTCGTCTTCCATGACCACCAGAAACTGGATTTCGGCCAACGCAGCCTCACTGCCTGGCACACCCCCGGTCATACCGACGATTCCTATTGTTTCGTGCTCTGGCCCCAAGGGCAGGAACCGGCCTGCGTGTTCAGCGGCGACACCCTGCTGATTCGCGGCACCGGGCGCACGGATTTCCAGAACGGCGATGCCCATGCCCAGTGGAACAGCCTGCAGCGCCTGCTGACCTTGCCCGACGCCACCCTGGTTTACCCGGCCCACGACTACAAGGGCTGGACCTGCTCCAGCATTGGCGAAGAACGTCGCCATAACCCTCGCCTGCAGGTGGCCGATGCCGACGAATATGCCCGGTTGATGGCCGGCCTCAAGCTGGCCGAACCCAAGATGATCGACATCGCCATCCCGGCCAATCGCGCCTGCGGCAGGCTTTGATCCAACCCCTTATACCTTGCTTATAACAGATTGATCTAAAACTCTCGTAAAGCACATCGGTCAGTCCTTAGGTGCCTGTTGCACACGATTGACCCTCCCCAACGGAAAAACCGGTAAGGACTTATGTGCGGATTAGCTGGAGAACTACGTTTTAATTACAAGGGTTTTACCCCCAAGGGCTGTACCCCCCAACCGGCGGACCTCGCCGCCATCGAACGAATCACCCACCACCTCGCGCCCCGTGGCCCCGACGCCTGGGGCTTCCATAGCCAGGGCCCACTTGCCCTGGGCCATCGCCGCCTGAAAATCATGGACTTGTCCGATGGTTCGGCGCAGCCCATGAGCGACGCGCAACTGGGCCTGGCCCTGGCCTTCAATGGCGCCATCTACAACTTCCCGGAACTGCGCAGCGAGCTGGAAACCCTCGGCTATGCCTTCTACAGCGACGGCGACACCGAGGTGCTGCTCAAGGGCTACCACGCCTGGGGTGCCGACCTGCTGCCCCGGCTCAACGGCATGTTTGCCTTGGCCATCTGGGAGCGCGACAGCCAGCAATTGTTCCTGGCCCGCGACCGCCTCGGGGTCAAGCCCCTTTACCTGTCCCACAACGGCGAACGCCTGCGCTTTGCCTCAAGCCTGCCGGCACTGCTGCAAGGTGGCGACATCAGCCCCGTGCTGGACCCGGTCGCGCTCAACCACTACCTGAACTTCCATGCCGTGGTGCCCGCCCCACGCACCCTGTTGGCCGGCATCGAGAAATTGCCACCAGCCACTTGGTTGCGCATCGACGCCCAGGGCAACCGCGAACAAAAGGTCTGGTGGCAGTTGCCCTACGGCCCCAACGCCGATGAAACCGAGCTGACCCTGGAAGACTGGCGCGACCGCGTCCTGGACAGCACCCGCCAAGCTGTAGCCATCCGCCAGCGCGCTGCGGTCGATGTGGGCGTGCTGCTGTCAGGCGGCGTCGATTCGAGCTTGCTGGTCGGCCTGCTGCGTGAAGCCGGGGTCGACGACCTTTCGACCTTCTCCATCGGTTTCGAAGATGCCGGCGGCGAACGCGGTGACGAGTTCCAGTATTCGGACTTGATCGCCCAGCACTACAACACCCGCCACCACCAACTGCGCATTGGCGAAAGCGAGATCATCGAACAGTTGCCCGCGGCCTTCCGCGCCATGAGCGAGCCCATGGTCAGCCACGACTGCATCGCCTTCTACCTGTTGTCCCGCGAGGTGGCCAAGCATTGCAAGGTGGTGCAAAGCGGCCAGGGTGCCGATGAGTTGTTCGCCGGTTACCACTGGTACCCGCAAGTCGACGGCGCCAGCGATCCGTATGCCGCTTACCGCGAGGCCTTTTTCGACCGCAGCCATGCCGAGTATGCCGACACCGTGCAGGCACCCTGGCTGACCGCCTCGGATGCCGCCGGCGACTTTGTGCGCGAGCATTTCGCCCAACCCGGTGCCGATGCTCCTGTGGATAAAGCCCTGCGCCTGGACAGCACGGTGATGCTGGTCGACGACCCGGTCAAGCGTGTGGATAACATGACCATGGCCTGGGGCCTGGAAGCACGCACGCCGTTTCTGGACTACCGCCTGGTCGAGCTGTCGGCACGCATCCCGGCGCGTTTCAAGCTCCCCGACGGCGGCAAACACGTGCTCAAGGAAGCGGCGCGCAAAGTTATCCCCAGCGAAGTCATCGACCGCAAGAAAGGCTACTTCCCGGTCCCCGGCCTCAAGCACCTGCAAGGCGACACCCTGCACTGGGTGCGCGACCTGCTGCTGGACCCGAGCCAGGACCGTGGCCTGTTCAACCCGGCCGCCATCGACCGCCTGTTGACCGACCCGCACGGGCAGTTGACGCCCTTGGGCGGCTCGAAGCTCTGGCAACTGGCCGCGCTCAACCTGTGGCTCAGCGAACAAGGAATCTGATCGATGAAAGCTCACGCCAGCGCTTACAGCCAACGCCTCCTGCGCGGCCAGGCGCCCTCCTACGAACGCCTGCAGGCGCGCCTGGCCGAAGACGGCAGCCCAGCCGCTGCGCAGCCGCGTGCGCTGCATTGCGGCTGGGGCCGCCTGTTGATCGGGCACACCTGGCCAGACCCGGCCTCCCTGGCTCAGGAACTGCTCAACGAACAGCCCGGCGAGCGCGACATCGCCCTGTACGTGGCCGCGCCGCAGCAGGTGTTGGCGCAAGCACCCCAGCAGTTGTTCCTCGACCCTTCAGACACCCTGCGCTTGTGGTTCAGCGACTATCGCCCGGCGCAGCGAGTGTTTCGTGGCTTTCGCATCCGTCGAGTGCAAAGCGAGGCCGACTGGCAGGCCATCAACCAGTTGTACCAGTCCCGCGCCATGCTGCCGGTCGACCCTGCCCTGCTCACGCCACGCCACCAGGGCGGGCCGGTGTACTGGCTGGCCGAAGACGACGAAAGCGGCGCGGTGCTTGGCAGCGTCATGGGCCTGAACCACGCACGGGCTTTTGACGACCCCGAACATGGCAGCAGCCTCTGGTGCCTGGCAGTCGGCCCGCGTTGCACCCGCCCCGGTGTTGGCGAAGTGTTGGTGCGCCACCTGATCGAGCACTTCATGAGCCGTGGCTTGAGCTACCTGGACTTGTCGGTGCTGCACGACAACCGCCTGGCCAAGAACCTGTATGCCAAGTTGGGGTTGCGCACCCTGTCGACCTTCGCCATCAAGCGCAAGAACGGCATCAACCAGCCTTTATTTCTCGGCCCCGGGCCAGAGGCCGGCTTGAACCCCTATGCCCGGATCATCGTCGAAGAGGCTTACCGTCGCGGCATCGACGTGCAGGTCGACGACGCCGAGGCCGGCCTGTTCACCCTCAACCACGGTGGGCGCCGGGTACGCTGCCGGGAATCCTTGAGCGACCTGACCAGCGCCGTCAGCATGACCCTATGCCAGGACAAACGCCTGACCCACAAGGCACTCACAGCCGCCGGCCTGCAAATGCCGGCGCAGCAGTTGGCCGGCAGCGCCGATGACAACCAGGCGTTTCTCGAGGAACACGGCGCCCTGGTGGTCAAGCCCGTGGACGGCGAACAGGGCAACGGCGTGGCCGTCAACCTCACCACCCTGGAGCAGGTGCAAGACGCCATCGAACAGGCCCGGGCGTTCGACAGCCGGGTGCTCCTGGAAAGTTTTCACCAAGGCCTGGACCTGCGCATCGTGGTGATCGGCTTCGAGGTCGTGGCCGCCGCCATTCGCCACCCGGCGCACATCGTCGGTGACGGCCAGCATGCCATCGGCGCCTTGATCGAAGCCCAGAGCCGTCGTCGCCAAGCCGCCACCGGCGGGGAGAGCCGCATTCCGCTGGATGCCGAAACCCAGCGCACCCTGCACGCTGCCGGCGTCGACTACGACAGCGTACTGCCGGCCGGGCAGGTGCTGGCCGTGCGCCGCACCGCCAACCTGCACACTGGCGGCCACCTGGAAGACGTGACCGCCAGATTGCACCCCACCCTTGCCAACGCTGCGGTTCGCGCCGCCCGCGCCCTGGATATCCCGGTGGTGGGCCTGGACCTGATGGTCAAGGCAGCCGATGCGGCCGACTACGTGTTCATCGAAGCCAACGAACGGGTCGGCCTTGCCAACCACGAGCCGCAACCTGTGGCCGAACGTTTTATCGACCTGCTGTTCCCCCATAGCCATACACCGCTATGAAGCCAGGAGCCCTCATGACCGAACGATTTCCTGAACCGGACCTTTCGTACCTGCAGAAAGTCTTGCTGGAAATGCTCGCCATCCCCAGCCCCACAGGCTTTACCGACACCATCGTGCGTTACGTGGCCGAACGCCTGGAAGAGCTGGGTATCCCCTTTGAACTGACCCGCCGCGGCACCATCCGCGCCACCCTCAAGGGCCGCAAAAACTCGCCCGACCGGGCCGTATCGGCGCACCTGGATACCATCGGCGCCAGTGTCCGGGCCATGCAGGACAACGGCCGCCTGGGCCTGGCACCCGTGGGTTGCTGGTCCAGCCGCTTTGCCGAAGGCAGCCGGGTCAGCGTATTCACCGACAATGGCGTGCTGCGCGGCAGCGTATTGCCGTTGATGGCCTCCGGGCATGCCTTCAATACCGCGGTGGACCAACTGCCCGTCAGCTGGGACCACATCGAGCTGCGCCTGGACGCCTATTGCGCCACCCGCGCCGACTGCGAATCGCTGGGCATCAGCATCGGTGACTTCGTCGCCTTCGACCCGTTGCCGGAGTTCACCGAAAGCGGCCATATCAGCGCCCGTCACCTGGATGACAAGGCTGGAGTAGCGGCCTTGCTCGCCTCCCTCAAGGCCGTGGTGGAAAGTGGCGCTGAGCTGCCGATCGACTGCCACCCGCTGTTCACCATCACCGAAGAAACCGGTTCGGGGGCCGCCGGTGCCTTGCCCTGGGACGTCAGCGAATTCGTCGGCATCGACATCGCCCCGGTCGCCCCGGGCCAACACTCCAGCGAGCATGCCGTGAGTGTCGCCATGCAAGACTCCAGCGGCCCCTACGACTACCACTTGTCGCGGCACCTGCTGGGCCTCGCCGCCCGCCATGAACTGCCGGTGCGCCGCGACCTGTTTCGCTATTACTACAGCGATGCACACTCGGCGATTACGGCTGGCCACGACATCCGCACGGCCTTGCTGGCGTTCGGCTGCGATGCCACCCATGGCTACGAGCGCACCCACATCGACAGCCTCGCCGCCCTGAGCCGCTTGCTCTGCGCGTATCTGCTCAGCCCGCCGGTGTTCGCCAGCGACGCGCAACCGGCCCACGGCTCACTGGAGCGCTTCAGCCATCAGCTGGAGCATGATGCGCAGATGGAAAGCGATACCCGGGTGCCGGCGGTGGATAGCCTGGTGGGGCAAAAATCCTGACACTTTGCTGAGGACTTCCCACCTCGTTCCCACGCTCCGCGTGGGAATGCAGGGTCTGACGCTCCAGCGGTGGCTTTTATGTAGGAGCGGGCTTGCCCGCGATGCGGTCGCCGCGGTCTATCAGTGGCACCACAGCGACGCCATCGCGGGCAAGCCCGCTCCTACAGAAGTCCGCTGTGTATGCTTACCTGTTCCCCGCTGCATGTGGGAACGAGGGTAGAATCGCGTCATCTTTTGCGAGACTTTCCCATGCTGATCCCCCACGACCACCTCGAAGCCGACACCCTCACCCGCCTGATCGAGGATTTCGTCACCCGCGACGGCACCGACAACGGTGACGAGACGCCCCTGCAAACCCGAGTTCAGCGGGTGCGCCATGCCTTGGTCAAGGCCCAGGCGTTTATCGTCTTCGACCCCGACAGCCAGCAATGCCAACTGATGCTCAAGCACGACATCCCCAAGGAACTGTTCGACTGAACCTTAAGCTCAGCGGCCCTGTGCCTGTTCTTGCCGGGTCATGTAATCGGCGATGCGCCGGTAGATTTCCTCGCGGTGCACCTGGATATGGCGGGGCGCGTCGATGCCCAGGCGTACAATGCTGTCATTGATGGCGAGTACCTTGAGCGTGACCTCATCATCGATAATGATCGACTCGCCGACTTCCCGGGTTAGTACCAACATCGTCTGGAATCCTTATACAGAAGGATTCCGAGACTGCCCGCTGAAGGCCGCGCCATCAATGTCCTAGCCGATAATTAGCCAAGACCTACAACTAGTTGTGAAACGCCCTACAGTCGCAACCTACTGATCAGGCGTTATGAAAGCGTGGGCCCAGCAAAATCACCGTCGCGCCCAGCACGCACAACAAGGCTCCCAGCCAGTCCGAGCCCAGTGGCCGCGCACGCTCCACCAACGCCAGCCAAGCCAACGAAGTGACGATGTAGATGCCGCCATAGGCCGCATAGGCACGCCCGGCATAAGCGGCCTCGACGCGGGTCAGCAACAGGGCGAAACACGTCAGGCTCAGCAGCGCCGGGGCAAGCCACCAGGCGCTCTTGCCCAAGCGCAGCCACATATAGAAGGCGTAGCAACCGGCGATCTCGAAGACCGCCGCCAGGAAAAACCACAGGTAATTAAGCACGCCGGATTCCCTTCGGTATTCAAGTGCAAGAGCGCGCAAGAATACCGCAAACCTGCGCTCAACCCTGGCTGGAACGTGCCTTGGCGCGCATTTTATCGGCCATGGTGGTCATTTCGTCATACAGCAGCTGCGGGTTCTTCTGCTTTACCGCCCAGGCCAGGCGGCCCTGCTCGTGGGGCAGGATCATGAATTCGCCCGCCGCCACCTGCTGGTAGATATAGTCGGCGATGTCGCTGGCCGTGATCGGCGAGCTTTCCAGCAATTTGCCGACCTGAGCCTTCATCGCCGGCGTCGGGCCGCGGAATGAATCGAGCAGGTTGGTCTGGAAAAACGACGGGCAGACCACATGCACGCCGATCTCCTGCTGCGCCAACTCAATCAAGAGGCTTTCGGACAAGGCCACCACACCGGCCTTGGCGACGTTGTAGTTGCTCATGGCCGGCCCCTGCATCAAGGCAGCCATGGAGGCGATGTTGATGATCTTGCCTTTGCTCTTTTCCAGCAGCGGCAGGAAGGCCTTGCAGCCCTTGACCACGCCCATGAGGTTGATCGCGATCTGCCAGTCCCAGTCTTCCAGCGACAACTCACTGAAGAAGCCACCGGAGGCCACCCCGGCGTTATTGACGATGACATCGATGCCACCGAGCTTTTCGTCGCACGCCTGGGCAAAAGCGGTCAATTGGCTGTAGTCACGCACGTCGCAGCGCTGGATAAAACCATCGCCACCGGCCTCGCGCACCCACTTCAGGGTTTCCACAAGCCCCGGCTCGCTCACATCCGAGAGCGCCAGCTGCCAGCCTTCACGGGCCCAACGCAGGGCGATTTCACGCCCCAGGCCAGAGCCTGCACCGGTGATCATCATGCGATTTTGCATAGGGGTTGCCTTGTTGTCCTGGGGAGATGCAACCAGTGTAACCAAGGAAAACCGCGGCCCCACGTACCATCAGGGCGCTGAATGCCCCAGGCAAACCAGCGCCTCACTTGCCGGCGCAATTGTCGTATGGACTTTTTTCAACGGCGCGTAGTCGGACTTATTAAGCGTTCAAGACTTTCACCAATTAAGCGAATGACTTGGACGATCAGCTCACCGCCAAAAGACTAATAAGGAAATCGCCATGGGCACCATACTCATCATCATCCTGATACTGCTCCTGATCGGTGGCTTACCCGTCTTCCCGCACTCAAGAAACTGGGGGTATGGGCCGTCGGGGATTATTGGTACGGTCTTGGTTATTCTTTTGATCTTGTTGTTGTTGGGCAAGATATAGAACTGTGTTGATCGCCCCCCTGGCCCTCTCCCCAAAGGGGAGAGGGCTGGGGTGAGGGGTGGCTAAGTACTCACAAAAAAAGGCAGCCTCACGGCTGCCCTTTTCATCCTGCAATCAACTTAGTGCGAAACAGCCCCACTGGCCCCCAAACCAGTCTGTGAACGAACGAACTGCGGGTAGAACAACGCACGTTCATCGTCAGCCGCCTTGGACTTGTCGGTAACCGAGAAGAACCAGATACCCACGAAGGCAATTGCCATGGAGAACAGCGCCGGGTACTCGTACGGGTAGATGGCTTTCTCGTGACCGAGGATCTGCACCCAGATGGTCGGGCCAAGCACCATCAACGCCACGGCACTGATCAGGCCCAGCCAGCCGCCGATCATGGCGCCACGGGTGGTCAGCTTCTTCCAGTACATCGAAAGCAGCAGCACCGGGAAGTTGCAGCTTGCAGCAATCGAGAATGCCAGGCCAACCATGAACGCGATGTTCTGCTTCTCGAACAGGATGCCCAGGCCGATCGCCAACACGCCCAGGGCGACGGTGGTGATCTTCGAGACGCGGATCTCGTCCTTCTCAACGGCCTTGCCTTTCTTGATCACGCTGGCATACAGGTCGTGGGACACCGCCGAAGCACCAGCCAGGGTCAGGCCGGCAACCACTGCCAGGATGGTGGCAAAGGCCACCGCCGAGATGAAGCCCAGGAACACGCTGCCGCCCACGGCGTTGGCCAAGTGCACCGCTGCCATGTTGTTACCGCCCAACAGTGCGCCAGCGGCATCCTTGAAGGCCGGGTTAGTGCTGACCAGCAGGATCGCGCCGAAGCCGATGATAAAGGTCAGGATGTAGAAGTAACCAATGAAGCCGGTGGCATACAGCACGCTCTTGCGCGCTTCCTTGGCGTCGCTTACGGTGAAGAAGCGCATCAGGATGTGCGGCAGGCCAGCGGTACCGAACATCAGCGCAAGACCCAGGGAGAACGCCGAGATCGGGTCTTTCACCAGGCCACCCGGGCTCATGATCGCTTCACCTTTGGCGTGAACCTTGATCGCCTCGGAGAACAGGGTGTTGAAGTCGAAGTTCACATGCTTCATCACCATCAGGGCCATGAAGCTGGCGCCGGACAGCAACAGCACAGCCTTGATGATCTGTACCCAAGTGGTGGCCAGCATGCCGCCAAACAGCACGTACAGGCACATCAGGATACCTACCAGCACGACCGCCACGTGGTAGTCGAGGCCAAACAACAGTTCGATCAACTTACCGGCACCGACCATCTGCGCGATCAGGTAGAACGCCACCACCACCAGCGAGCCCGAGGCCGACAGGGTGCGGATTTCTTTCTGCTTCAGACGGTACGACGCAACGTCGGCGAAGGTGTACTTGCCCAGGTTACGCAGGCGTTCGGCGATCAGGAACAGGATGATCGGCCAGCCGACCAGAAAGCCGATGGAGTAGATCAGGCCGTCGTAGCCAGAAGTAAACACCAGGGCGGAAATACCCAGGAAGGAGGCTGCCGACATGTAGTCACCAGCAATCGCCAGGCCGTTCTGAAAGCCCGTGATGCGCCCGCCGGCGGCGTAGTAATCGGACGCCGACTTGTTGCGCTTGGACGCCCAGTAAGTGATGCACAAAGTAGCGCCGACGAACGCGACGAACATCAAGATGGCCGAGACATTGAGCGGTTGCTTCTGTACTTCACCGGTGAGTGCGTCGGCCGCCCACAAGGTAGGGGCGAAGGCCATGACACCAAGAGCTGCGAGTAGACGCCGGATCATTGCTGAGCCTCCTTGAGAATCGCATTGTTCAGGTCATCGAACTCGCCGTTGGCACGGCGCACATAAATAGCAGTCAGGATAAAAGCCGAAACAATCAGACCGACGCCCAGTGGAATGCCCCAAGTGATGGAAGACTCCGGGCTGATCTTGGCACCCAGTACGTGAGGGCCATAAGCAATCAGGAGAATGAACCCGGCATACAGCCCGAGCATGATCGCCGAGAGAATCCAGGCGAACCGTTCCCTTTTTGTTACCAGCTCCTTGAAGCGCGGGCTGTTTTGTATCGAGAGGTAAATGCTGTCGTTCATTGTTTTTGTCCTCGCAGCACAGATTAAGTAGAACCCAGTCCACTTTATGCTGCTGCCAGCGGCACTCCAGACGACCTTAGTAGTAGATCACTGCGCCTGATGACGACAACGCGCCTTGCCTTGTAGTGCGATTGCCCCGGTCAAAGTAACAAGCCCAAACAAAAGGGCCGCCCGACTGTTCAAGCCGGGCGGCCCTGTAACTATTGCGGTAGAGCCTTGCGCCGTTAGTTGGCAGTCACTTTCGCGCCAGCGGTCCATTGCGCTACGCGTTCGGGGTGCTTGGCGATCCACTCCTTGGCCGCGGCTTCAGGCTTGGCGCCTTCCTGGATGGCGAGCATGACTTCGCCGATTTCGTCCTTGGATTGCCACGAGAAGTTCTTCAGGAAGGTCGCAACTTCCGGTGCTTTCTGCGCCAGCCCTTGGCTGCCGATACTGTTGACGGTCTCGGCTGCACCGTAAACGCCTTTTGGATCGTCCAGAAAGCGCAGTTTCCACTTGGCGAACATCCAGTGCGGCACCCAACCGGTTACGGCAATGGACTGGTTCTTTTCGTAGGCACGGCCCAGTTCGGCCGTCATCGCTGCGCCGGAACTGGCCTGCAGCTTGTAGCCGGTCAGGTCGTAGTCCTTGATGGCCTGGTCGGTCTTGAGCATCACGCCGGAGCCGGCGTCGATGCCGACGATTTTCTGCTTGAAGGTGTCGTCGGTCTTGAGGTCTTCCAGGGAATGGGCCTTGACGTACTCGGGCACGATCAGGCCGATCTTGGCGTCCTTGAAGTTGGGGCCGTAGTCGACGACCTTGTCTTTGTTCTTGGTGTAGTACTCACCGTGGGTGACCGGCAGCCAGGCCGAAAGCATGGCGTCGAGTTTGCCGGTGGCCACGCCCTGCCACATGATCCCGGTCGCCACGGGCATCAGCTTAACGTTGTAACCGAGTTTTTCCTTGATCACTTCGGCGGCCACGTGGGTAGTCGCCACGCTGTCGGACCAACCGTCGACATAGCCAATGCTCAAAGTGGGTTTAGTCTCGGCCAGGGCCATGGTGGAGCCGATTGCAAGTGCCAGAGCGGCACCCGCCCCTAAGAGTCGTCGCATTTTCATCGTTACTTCCCCGAAGTGCTGCGCCCGACGAATGCCGGGCATCGTCACGATTGATGTGTACTGCGCGGCGCCCCCATCACGCCGAACCGCAAGGACTGCCCCGATCACCAGCGCAGTACTGATGGCTTGAATCATCGACCTCGTACACAGTTGATCCTGCTCTGGCAGCGACATTGAAACATCGAGAAACGACAACACTTAGCCAGCAACGCCAAACAGCGCCAGGGCCGCGCGGCGCTACGCCCGAACTTTGCATGCCAATGCTCAAGCACCCGGAAATTACAGGTAGTATTGGCGGCTTTGTTCCCTCACGGCCTGACCATGTCCTCGAATGCCCGCTTCCCAGTCCTGCCCTATCTGTTTGCTTGTGTGATCGGCCTGCTCGGCCTTGGTGCGCTCTGGTATGGCCTGGGCAAGCCGGTGGTGCTGCCGGATGTGGCCAGTGCCTCGCACAAACTGCAATGTGCGTCCTACACGCCTTTCGATAAAGACCAGTCGCCGTTCGACAAACCGCTGCAACTGCGCCCCGAGCGTATGGATGCCGACCTGGCCCTGCTGGCCACGCGCTTCGAGTGTATCCGCACTTATTCGATGACCGGGCTCGAGGGTATTCCGGCATTGGCGCGCAAGCACGGCCTGAAGGTCATGAGTGGTGCCTGGGTCAACAGCAACCCCATCGACACGGCCAAGGAAATCGACGCGCTGATTGCCTCGGCCAATGCCAACCCGGATGTGGTCAAGGCGGTGATCGTCGGCAACGAAACCTTGCTGCGCAAGGAAATCACCGGCGAGCAACTGGTGCGCCTGATCGAGCAAGTGAAGCGCCAGGTCAAGCAGCCGGTGACCTACGCCGATGTCTGGGAGTTCTGGTTGCAGTACCCGCAAGTGGCACCGGCGGTGGACTTCCTCACCATCCACCTGCTGCCGTACTGGGAAGACGACCCCAGGAGCATCGAAGATGCATTGGCCCATGTGGGTGAGATTCGCCAGGTGTTCGGCAACCGTTTTGCGCCCAAGGACATCCTCATCGGCGAAACCGGCTGGCCGAGCGAAGGCCGCCAGCGCGAAACCGCCCTGCCCAGCCCGGTCAACGAAGCACGCTTCATTCGCGGCTTTGTCACCATGGCCGAGCAGCACGGCTGGCACTACAACCTGATCGAAGCGTTCGACCAACCGTGGAAGCGCGCCAGCGAAGGCGCGGTGGGCGGTTATTGGGGGCTGTTCGACGCCGACCGGCAAGACAAGGGCGTACTCGCAGGCCCAGTCTCGAACCTGCCGCTCTGGCCACAATGGCTGGGCATCAGTGCCCTGTTGATGCTCATCACCCTGGCCTTCGCCGGCCCCGTGCGCGGCACGCGCGCGGCACTGTTGCTACCGTTGCTGGCCGCCATTGGCGCCGGCAGCCTGGGCCTATGGGGCGAACTGACCCGCATCACCAGCCGCTTTGCCGGTGAATGGCTGTGGGCCGTAGCCCTGGCCGGCCTGAACCTGATCGTGCTGGCCCATATCAGCCTGGCCTTGAGCACCCGCAAAGGCTGGCGCGAGCGCGCCTTCGCCTGGCTCGAAGCGCGCGCCGGCTGGTGGCTGGCCGCCGCCGGTTTTGCCGGCGCGGTAATGATGTTGGCCATGGTCTTCGACCCACGCTACCGCAGCTTCCCCAGCGCCGCCCTGCTGCTGCCGGCCCTGGCCTACCTGCTACGCCCGGTCCGCGCGCCACGGGCGGAAATCACCCTGCTGACCTTCATCATCGGCGCCGGTATTGCGCCGCAGCTGTTTCGCGAAGGGCTGCATAATCAACAGGCGTGGGTTTGGGCGGGGGTGAGCGTGTTGATGGTGGTGGCGTTGTGGCGCAGCTTGCGGGTGCGCCTGCCCTTGTAGGAGCGGGCTTGCCGGACCGCCGGACCGCCGCGATTACAATCGCACCGACA
This sequence comes from uncultured Pseudomonas sp., assembly GCA_964453495.1. Classification (GTDB taxonomy): domain Bacteria; phylum Pseudomonadota; class Gammaproteobacteria; order Pseudomonadales; family Pseudomonadaceae; genus Aquipseudomonas. Next base: position 30,431 of record CAYVPI010000006.1, read on the forward strand.
CATTCTGCCCCATTGACTCAACCACTTGCCCCCTCAACCACCGTACCTTCCCCACTTCCGATAAAAACAGGAAGACAAGGAATGTCCATCACGCCCCCAGGCCAGCACAGGCTAAGACAAGGCCGAACCTGCGAACCCGGCCGCATCTATCTTCTGACCACCGCAGTGCACAACCGCCAGCCAGTCTTCGCTGACTGGCGCGTTGGCCGGCTGGTAGTCAATGAATTCAGACGAGCTCAAGAAGAAGGAGCAGTCATGTCTTTGGCCTGGATGATAATGCCCGACCACCTGCATTGGCTGGCTGAACTCAAAGGCGGCTCACTATCAGAACTGATGCGGCGAACCAAGTCTCGAAGCACTCGAGCGGTGAACCAGGGCTGCAAGCGTGAGGGCCGGTTATGGCAAGCTGGATATTACGACCGGGCGCTACGACGGGAAGAGGACGTGAAAAACGCGGCGCGATACATCATTGCCAACCCATTAAGAGCCGGGTTAGTGGAACATATTGGTGACTATCCGCTTTGGGATGCTGTTTGGTTGTGAGGCAGCCTGCATCGCGGGCAAGCCCGCTCCTACAAAATCACACCGCCCATGCGTAGGAGCGG
>CAYVPI010000006.1:31135-91525 GCA_964453495.1 uncultured Pseudomonas sp.
TGCATCGCGGGCAAGCCCGCTCCTACAAAATCACACCGCCCATGCGTAGGAGCGGGCTTGCCCGCGATGAGGCCCGCAAGCCCAACCACCCGTTCCAGCCTTTACAACCACCCCAACCGCAACCACCGCAAAGCTGCAGGTTGCAGAGGCATCGGCGGTGCATGCATCGCGGGCAAGCCCGCTCCTACAAAGCGATGGGGCCCGCAAACCCCACACACAATTTTTTTACACCCGCGGCACCCGCACCAACCGCAACCCCGCAATCACCACCGCAAACACCGCCAGGCTCGCGCTATACAGCACCAACGCCGGTATCCCGAACAACACCGCCAACAACGCCAAACGCCAGCCATTGGCGCCCGGCCAGAAAAACGCAACCACCGCCGCCACCAACGCCGCCCAGGCGATCACGCGAAAATGGATCAACAGCCCCAGCCCCGAACGCAGCTGGCACTCCCAACGCAGCGCCTCGTCGGCACAGATCCCCACCCACTGGGCATCTTCCATCAGCGCATAACGCAGGCCATAACTGGCAGCCAGCCAAAGCGGCAGCACAATGAACAAAGCAAGCAACGGCACGCGGCGCGACATGGGGTACTCCAAAAAACAAAATGGCGCCCAGCATAAAGCCCAAGACCCCGGATGCAAGCCAAATGCTACGCAGTCGACTACATTGCAAACGGGGGTATGGGTATATTGTCGCTGGCCACCCGGCCCGAGCGGCTGCTATTGGGACGATACATGATGAGAAGCCAGGCAACTTGCCCTATGCAACGTTGTCCTAGCCTGCGAATTTTTAACTTGGCATTTACCTTTTCAGGGACAGAGACATGCTCCGATCATTGCGCTTCGCTGCCTTGTTTGGCGGCCTGATATTGAGTGCGTCCGCACTGGCGGTGGATGTCGATGCCGCGAGTTACGGCTACCCACTGACCAACCCGTTCGAAGCCACCATCGCCTCGACACCACCGGACCTGCGCCCAGAGCTGCCGGTCGACGAGGACATCGACCAATCCGACTACACGCTTAACCTCAAGCCCGAACGCGAGCAGGAGTTGCCCGACAACTTCTGGGCCGTGAAAAAACTGCATTACCGCATGGCCAAGCAGGACAAGCCTGCGCCATTGATTTTTCTCATTGCCGGCACCGCCGCGCCCTACCACAGCAGCCTCAACGAATACCTGAAAAAGCTCTACTACAAGGCTGGCTACCATGTGGTGCAATTGTCTTCGCCAACCAGCTACGACTTCATGGCTTCGGCATCACGCTTCGCCACCCCGGGCGTGAGCAAGGAAGACGCCGAAGACATGTACCGGGTCATGCAAGCAGTGCGTGCCCAGCACCCGAACTTGCCCGTCACCGAGTACTACCTCACCGGCTATAGCCTGGGTGCCCTCGACGCCGCCTTTGTCGCCCACCTGGACGAAACCCGTCGCAGCTTCAATTTCAAGCGCGTGCTGCTGCTCAACCCGCCGGTCAACCTCTACACCTCCATCAGCAACCTCGACAAACTGGTGCAAACCCAGGTCAAAGGCATCGACAGCACCACCACCTTCTACGAGCTGGTACTGGGCAAGCTGACCCGTTACTTCCAGCAAAAGGGCTACATGGACCTCAACGATGCGCTGCTGTATGACTTCCAGAGCTCAAAACAGCACCTGTCCAACGAACAGATGGCCATGCTGATCGGCACGTCCTTCCGTTTCTCGGCCGCGGACATCGCCTTCACCTCAGACCTGATCAACCGTCGCGGCCTGATCACCCCGCCCAAGTTCCCGATCACCGAAGGCACCAGCCTCACGCCCTTCTTCAAGCGTGCCCTGCAGTGCGACTTCGATTGCTACATCACCGAGCAACTCATCCCCATGTGGCGCGCCCGCACTGACGGCGGCAGCCTGCTGCAACTGATCGACCAGGTCAGCCTGTACGCCCTCAAGGACTACCTGAAAACCAGCACCAAGATTGCCGTGATGCACAACGCCGACGACGTGATCCTGGGCCCCGGTGACCTGGGCTTTTTGCGCAGCACCTTCGGCGACCGCCTGACCGTGTACCCGCACGGTGGGCATTGCGGCAACATCAATTACCGCGTCAACAGCGACGCCATGCTGGAGTTCTTCCGTGGCTAAGAAACTTCTCCTCGCTGCCGCACTCACGAGCGCCCTGCTGAGCGCCTACCAGGCCCACGCCGAAGACGCCGTGCCACCACCGGCCAGCGTCGTCGAGCCCGACGGCTTCACCCTGCCGCTCAAGCAACTGAACTTCAACCCGGGCCTGGACCAGCGCGAATTCGAGCGCTCCACCCTCACCGCCCTGAACGTCTACGACCCCCTGGAAAACTGGAACCGCCGGGTCTACCACTTCAACTACCGCTTCGACCAATGGGTGTTCCTGCCGGTGGTCAACGGCTACCGCTACATCACCCCGAGCTTTTTGCGCACAGGCGTCAGCAACTTCTTCTACAACCTGGGCGACATCCCCAACTTGCTCAACAGCCTGTTCCAGCTCAAGGGCCAGCGCTCGATGGAGATCACCGCGCGCCTGCTGCTCAACACCACGGTCGGTGTGTTCGGCCTGTGGGACCCGGCCACCAAGATGGGCATCCCGCGCCAGAGCGAAGACTTCGGCCAAACCCTGGGCTTTTATGGCGTACCCAGCGGCCCTTACTTGATGCTGCCGATACTGGGCCCTTCCAACTTGCGCGACACCGGCGGCCTGGTATTCGACTTCACGGCTGAATCACAAATCAACTTCCTCAACGTCGCCGAAGTGAGCAGCGACCACCCGGAAATCATCTTGCTGCGCGCCATCGACAAGCGCCACACCACCAACTTCCGCTACGGCCAGATGAACTCACCGTTTGAATATGACAAGGTGCGCTACGTGTACACCGAGGCCCGCAAGCTGCAAATTGCCGAATAGATAAACCTCCCTCAAATCAAGGAGCCCATAGAGGCTCCTTTTTTTTTCCTGCTAGATGACGTTTTACCGACGTCAAGTTTTTGCACTCGTTTGGATGGATCGAAACGCAATTGCCGTTAGCACGATTCAATCATACGCGTCTAGATAACCTCAGCCATAAATAACAAACGCCCAACTAATTCCGCTGGCGAGGTGAACTGCAACCTGTAAAAAAGACAAAAAAATGACAACTACATAACAGTCACATTCTCCCTATAAGTCGGTGATACATCATGATCAAGATCATGGCCTACTTTTTAATAGGAGCTGTAACTGCAGGATGCAACGGCATTGTAAAACCCGACTTTTCGGGGCCCACTAACGATTCTTACTTCTCGGTGTATTCAGGCTTTCCGTTGCCTTACCTTTACATGGCCTCGGCCGTGCAATGGAACGAGGACTACGCCGTGACCACCCGCCACACCCCGCTGATGCGCAACGTCAAATACAGTTGCAGCACCGGTTGTGACCTCGTCTTCATCCAGCACAAGGCCAACGGCCGCTACCCTTCGTGGCGCGCACCTCGGGTGGGCGAGCAGATTACGGCGGCGGGGGCCAGCCCCTACATGACCACCGTCAGCGGCCGCGGCAAGGTGTACGCCGCCCCGTTCATCAATACCGATGACGACAGTGACGACCTCTACGCCATCCACGATGCGCCCCTGGTCAAGGGCATGTCCGGCGGGCCCGTGATCGCTGGCGACGGCAGCATTGTCGGCATCAACATCGGCTTCTATTCCACCACCCTGGGCGGCGACGTCAGTAACGTGCCCGGTGTGCAAGGGGCGCAGAGAATCAGCGTATTCATCCCTTACTCGATCATCCAACGGGAATGGGGGCTGCTGCAGTCCAAGCTCGAGGATCCGCACGGCACCAAATACGCCGTGAAATGACCACCACAAGCGCTGCCCATCTTCAGGGCAGCGTGGTTCAAAGCTTGCTGATACCGCTCAGTGGCAAATTGATGTGCTGCTGGCGCTGCAGAAAATTCAGCAACACCACCACACGTTGGTCGCCATCCATGCCCAGGTAAATCGCCTGCAACTCGGCAAACGGCCCTTCCGTGATACGCACCGCCTCGCCACTGACCAACTGCGGCTGCACATCGCCTTGCGTTTCATGCAACCGTAGCTCATCGATCACTGCATCGTTGATCGCCAGCGGCTGTGGGCCGAACGCAACCACCCGCAGCACCCCACGCGTAGAACGCAGCGGGCCCCAGTTGTCTTGCTGCGTCAGCTGGATAAAAAGATAACCCGGGAACAATGATTCACTGACCACTGCTCGCCGCCCACGAACAATGCGCTCGCAGTCGAATTGCGGCCGGTAACAGGTATACCCCTGCCGAACCAGGTTCTCTTCTGCACGCTCGTCCTGCCGGGACTTGCACTGGACCAAATACCAAGCCTTCACTACAAACTCCATAAGACGACGCTTTTTCATCCGTGAAAAATCGGGCGCTGCTCAAAATTTGAGCAGCAGCGAACAGGAAATTGTAACAGCGGGGTGTTTTTTTAACAATTGAGCTGGCGTGAACGCGAAGTACGCCAGTCATTAAGTTGGCGCCAGAATTAACTAACGACGAGATACAAACCAACTCCAACCACACTTATTACCGTACGATCGTTCCAGAAACGTTACAAAAGCGGCGAACAGTTCATAATGGCTTTTCCACAACCTTCCGTCGGCTGAATCGAGAGCCAATCCATCGGGCGCAAACCTATCCAATAAAGCTGCTCGGCACTCAACCCAAGGCAAAAATGCACTCGCCTTGCCCCTCCCGCCTCCTCACCTGATAGCACGTAGGCGGCACGCCAGAGCGGCTAAATTCAACATTAATATCGGCCCCAACCTCGCCCCACCAACCCTCCGGAATTACAGGATATTTTCCCCTTTTACCCGGCTAAAGCTGGATCCAAGCTCGGCCGCGTCAGCGCTGTCTGACTTGACACTGCCCCCGCCTGCTCTTACATTCCCGCGCTCCAAAATTCCTCCAGCATTTCCCTAATCAAGGAAGATTATGTTGATCCGCCGGGTATTGATCGTCTGCATAGGTAACATTTGCCGTAGCCCAACGGCAGAAAACCTCCTGCGCGATGCCCTCGCCCATACCAGCATCGACGTGAGCTCTGCTGGCCTCGGCGCCCTGGTCGACAAGCCCATCGAGGCCACCGCCCAGCTCGTCCTCGAAGAACACGGCAAAACACCCCACGACCACAAAGCGCGCCAGCTCAACTCGCAGCTGATCAGCGAATCCGACCTGATCCTGGTCATGGAGCAGCGCCACATCGACGGCGTGCACAAAATCGCCCCCGAAGCACGGGGCAAAGTCATGCTGCTGGGCAAGTGGCAAGACAACCGCGAAATCAGTGACCCCTACCGTAATGGCAAGCCTGCTTTTGTTCACGCGTACGCGCTGATCGAAGAAGCGGTCAATGCCTGGGCGAAGCGTCTAGCACGCTGAAGACCATTTTCTCGAATAGCTGTACACACGAAAGAACAACGACCTATGCAGCAAGCGCCAGTAGTAACCTCGCACGAACACGATAATGACGACGAAATAGACCTGCTTGGCCTGTTCGGGACCGTCATCGACCATAAATGGCTGATCGCCGGGATTACCGGTGCCTTTATGGTTGCGGGAGTTGCTTACGCGCTACTGGCAACTCCTGTGTACCAAGCGAACGCGCTGGTGCAAGTCGAAGCCAAGAAGAACGACATGCTGGGCTTTTCTGACGTTGGCAGCATGCTGGGTAAGGAATCCCCTTCTGCTACTGAAATTGAACTGATCAAGTCGCGGGCGATTATCGGCAAAGCTGTTGATAATCTGAAGCTTGATATTACTGTGGAGCCGAAGCGCTTCCCCATTATTGGCGAGTTTATAGCTCGCCGGTTCAAACCGGCAGCGCCGGGCGAAGTCGCTAGCCCTATGTTTGGTATGAACTCCTTCGCCTGGGGCGGCGAAGTGTTGACGATTTACCAACTCGACCTGCCTAGCTATCTCTTGGACACCGAGCTGACCTTGGTGAGTGGTGAAAATGGCCATTACACCCTGCTCGATGAAGACGGCAACCTTTTGGTGGAAGGCGAAGTTAGCCAAGCCTTTGACCAACATGGCATCAAGGTTGTAGTTGAAGCATTGAGTGCTAATCCAGGCACTCAATTTAAAATTATGCGCGTATCTCGCCTGACCAGCATACTTAATTACCAAAAAGAGCTCGACGTCATTGAGCGCGGCAAAGAGTCCGGCATAATTGGACTCTCACTTGAAAATACTCAACCCGACCTCGCCATCCAAACATTGAATGAAATTGCAAGGCTTTATGTGCGTCAAAATGTTGAGCGCACTTCTGCTGAAGCAGCACAAAGCTTGGAGTTCTTGCGCGATCAGCTACCTCAGGTACGCCAAGACCTAGAGAAAGCAGAAAATGCATTGAACAAATATCAAACTCGGAGCAAGTCGGTTGATATTAGCTTGGAAACCAAGGCGATTCTCGACCAAATCGTCGCTTTGGACACAAGTATTTCAGAGCTAAAAATGCAACAAGCAGAGATGGATCGAAAATTTACTCGTCAACACCCAGCTTATCGAGCATTAATGACTCAGATCGCTGAATTGACGTCAAAACAGAACGGTCTATCGAAAAAGGTGGAAGGTCTTCCGTCGACTCAACAAGAACTTCTGAGCTTAACTCGGGATGTTCAAGTTGGCACAGAGATTTACACCCAGTTGCTCAATAAATCACAAGAGCTGGATGTAATGCGTGCAGGCACTGTCGGAAATGTAAGATTAGTCGACATCGCAGATGTAGACTTGACCAAGCCTGTAAAACCCAAGAAAGCAATGATTGTGGTAATTGCAACATTACTTGGTGCTTTTTTTGCTGTTGCTCTAGTTTTGCTTCGAAAAGCATTAAATCGAGGCCTTGAAAGCCCAGAAGTAATTGAGCAATTGGGGCTGCCCGTTTATGCCTCCATACCTTATAGCTCATTACAAAAAGCTGCGGAAGACAAAAACGTCCGAGGTCAAGGCCGTGCGAATAGAGCAGCACCTTTACTTACCATTAGTCACCCTACCGATCTAGCAGTAGAAGCACTTCGCAGCCTGCGCACAAGTTTGCACTTCGCAATGATGGAGTCGGAAAATAATCGGTTAATGATTTCCGGCCCAAGTCCACAAGTAGGTAAAACTTTTGTTTCAGCAAACCTAGCCGCTGTAATTGCACAAGCAGGCCAAAAAGTATTGCTCATCGATGTTGATATGCGCAAAGGCTACTTACACAAAATGCTAGGTGCACCTGTCGAAAACGGACTTTCGGACGTATTAGCTAAACGATGCAATCTCACAACAGCAATAAATCAGACTTCGATTGATAACTTTGACTTTATCAGCCGAGGTATTGTACCTCCGAACCCTTCAGAACTTTTAATGCATCCAAACTTTACAGTTCTACTTGATCAGGTAAGCGCAATGTACGACTTGATCATTTTAGACACCCCTCCTATTTTGGCGGTGACTGATGCGGCTATAGTCGGCAGACAAGCCGGAACTAGTATGATTGTGACACGATTCGCTTTGAATCCTGCACGGGAAATAGATTTAACAATCCGACGTTTTGCGCAAAATGGCATAAACCTGAAAGGGGCGGTTTTTAACGGAGTGGAAAAACGTGCCTCAGCTAAGTACGGCTACCAAGGATATGGTTACTACAATTATGAGTATAAGTCCGATAATTCCTAACTAATGCACCAGCTAAAAGTTACCTACGCGCTTCGCGCAGGTAACTTTTACCTATATCGCTGAAGTAGAGAATGTGTCTAATAGCTCCACGCTCTCAGGAATGCTATCGCATATCTTGGGGCGGTAGCGTGGCCAAAATTTAAATCTCGCCATCCAGCTTCAAATAAATGATAAAACTAACGCAATCAATCGCATCTACAGTAGTGAGAGCGATTTCTGCTCTATTGGCGATCGCGATATTCTCGAAAACATTGTCGTTTGATAGCTTTTCATACTACGTTTTAGGGCTATTCGCCGCCCAAATTGCTAGCATCTTTATTGATGCAGGCATTAACAACGAGATATTGCGATTTGCAAGGACAGAAAACGATAAGATCAGTAACTCCAGGTTAGCCAGAAGCACTGCGATTCGGCTACTTTTGAGCAGTGCGATACTCCTAGGCTGTGTTTTCTACTCGTTAAAAATAGAAAACACGCTGGATAAGCTTATATTGATCGCCTCATTCAGCAGCGGAATTTTGACTTCACTCAATGAGTCGTACCTCACGAATATGAAGTCAAAGAACTTATTCACGAAAGAGCTGTGGCTTACATTCTTTCAAGCAGTATTCATTTTTTTTGCCGCATATGCTAGTTACATTTCAACCTGGCTGGCCCCTGCTTGTATATTCATACCTCGAGCTTTCTGTTTTTATCTACTCGCAATAAAAAGCAATTGCATTTTCACCGAAATAAAGAACATCACCCCCAAAAAAGTTATTGAGCATTACGTAAATCTTAAACACTATTCCATCGACTCCATATTCTCTAATGTCAGCACACAAATCGATAATATTTTAATCCCGATATTATTTGGAAAAACTGCATTCGCCCTTTACCAGCCACTCGCAAAACTATTTTCCGCAGGATTGACCTTTTCCGGTTCAGTGGGAGCTTTTTCAATACCCTTGGCGAGCACCTTTGAAAGAAATTTTTCAAAGCTTATCTATTTGAACGGAATTTTTATGGTCTTTGGCATCGCTGGCAGCCTAGCATTTTATTACCTATCCGGTTTTTTTGTAAAAGCTCTATTTTCTGATGCCTTCTTGATTGATCAAAAAACCATTCTGCTGCTATCTATAATCTTGATGTTTCGTTTCTTTTGCGCAGGATCTGGATCTTACCTCACACTTATAGGAAAACAGCGAAGCAGAGCCATGATTAACGCCACGCTTACCTGTTCAACAATAATATTGTGCAGCATTTTTTCAAACTCGATCGAAGAACTACTAAAACTATTAACGTGCTTTCAAGGATTGCAACTCATTACTTATCTTTCTGCGGCTGTAATATATTCAATGAAAGAAAGACAAAATGAAGCCATCCCAAGAACAACCCTGCCCCAATAAGCAGGCAACCCGACTTCGGAAGCAATACTGATGATAAATGAAAAAAAAATATGCCTCGCATGGCATAACTTCAACTCATGCAACTATGGTGTCAGTGCTTTAGCAGTAGCTCATTTGAACATGGTACTGCAAGCTGCCGCATCCACTAACACCAAAATCACTATTGAAACCTTAGGAACCGAAAACGTTTCTAATCTATCAATCAAGGAAGAACTAGAGAAAAATCACAACATAACGATTAAACATGTCGACTATTCCTTAAAACAAACAATTAAAAGCCTGCTTCAGCTTGACTTTAATAAAATCAGACCATTAAAGAAATACGACTTAATCCTCGATATTGGCGAGGGCGATAGCTTTACAGACATTTATGGATTCAAAAGATTTTTAACTTTGAGCTCAACTAAGTTCTTATGGATCTTCTTTGATAAAAAAATCTGTCTTGCACCTCAAACTATTGGTCCATTTAATCATGGGTTGTCAAAAATTATGGCAGCATGGTTAATGAAGAGATCAAAGTATGTCTTTTCTCGAGATGGGAAATCAACGGAGTATGCGAGTGAACTGGGCATTCAGGCCGTTGAAGTATGCGACGTAGCTTTTTCACTTCCCTACCATCCGAAAGAAAAACAACTAGATACTGTAGGTATCAATGTTTCTGGATTGCTTTGGAATGGAGGCTACTCCGGTAAAAACCAGTTTAATTTAACGCTAAATTATAAACGTGTAATTACCGATCTAATCAAAGAGTTCAGACAGAGAAACAAGAAAGTTCATCTTGTAGCTCATGTGATTGCGGATCATATAGCGATAGAAGACGATTATCGCGTATGCCAGGAAATTAAACTCCAGTTCCAGAATGACTCAAATGTTATAGTTGCTCCAAAATTCAACTCGCCCACTGAAGCAAAATCGTATATTAGTGGGTTGGAGTTTTTCACTGGGGCAAGAATGCATGCGACTATCGGAGCACTATCTTCTGGAGTAGTCACAGTGCCACTCGCATACAGCAGAAAGTTTGCTGGGGTTTTCGATTCGCTTGGCTATCCCTATACGTTAAGTGCTTACGAATCCGACACGGACACAACTCTATCTAAATTACTTTTTTTATATGACAACTCATTTGAAGAAATGAAGCAGTCAATGCAAAGCGCTCGAGCATTAGCCAAAGCAAAAAATGCAGAGTATGTTGACTGTTTGAAGAGGCTGATTAGCAATGCGTAACATTGACAACATCGTACAGCAGAAAATGTGCGCTGGCTGCGGGCTATGTGTTAATGGCGAAAAAAACATGAGCATGAATGAAGATGGTTATCTTAGGCCAAAAATACCAATAAATGATCTTTTATCCATTAGTTCTTGTCCAAGTAACAAGGTAAATCATCACAACAAGAATGCTCCATATGATTTATTGTGGGGGCCACTATTATCATCAAATGTAGGCTACGCGTCGGACGAAGTTATGCGGACCAATGGTTCATCCGGAGGAGTAATAACAGCAATTTTATGCAATCTGCTAAACACATCAAAAGTTGATGCCGTTATTCATACAGGTGCGTCCAAGGTTAATCCTATACGCAACCAAACATATATATCAAAAAGTCCACTTGAAGTAATAGAGAACGCTGGCTCTCGCTATGCGCCATCAGCACCGCTCTCGATTGTTCGCTCATTGATAGGCGACAATAAAAAGTACGCGATTGTTGGCAAGCCATGTGATATTTCAGCCATGCGCTCTCTCACCTCTTCGAATCCTGAATTACAAAAACAGTTCCCATACCTGATATCTTTTATGTGTGCCGGTGTACCCAGTGAAAAAGGTACGATTGAAGTACTGAAGAAACTCGGTATAGCAGATAACAGTTTAGTTTCGAAATTTCGGTATCGTGGCGATGGTTGGCCTGGGCTAACAAAAGCAGAAACAAAGCTTAATACAGTGCATACAATGACCTACAACGAATCGTGGGGCACAATTCTTAATCGATATCTCCAAACAAGATGCAAACTTTGCGCAGATGGGATCGGAGAGGCGGCTGATATTGTCTGCGCCGATGCTTGGCACGAAGCTGAGAACGGCTACCCATCTTTCGAGGAAGCCGAGGGAAGGAGCCTTATTCTTTCGAGAACGAAGACTGGGGAAGCCCTATTGAACGATGCATTGCAATCAAAAGTTATTATTACAGAGCATTATGCCTCAAGTAAAATTTCTGAAATACAGCCATACCAAGCTAATAGAAAAAAAACTGCTTTAGCTCGAAAGCTAGCAGTTCGAATACTAGGCTCCATCAGCCCGGAATATGGAAAAAACTATCGACTTAGCGAAGCGGCACGCTCATCTTCTTCCACAAATCTATTGAAGGCCTTTTTGGGAACTTTACGTAGAAAATTAAAGAATACGTTGTAAGCCTACTTTACATAGTGGATAAAGTAACCAAATGAAAATTTACGCAATTTTCCTATCGTATTACGAAAAGTATCAAGCGACAGGAATAGAAAAATTTACTCAATTACTTAACACGCTTGATTACCCTTCAAGCCTTATCGTAGTTAGTAATGGTGCAGAGTTCAAACTCAATAATATTAATTCAATCCCTGGGAACAACACTAACTGGGAGTTTTCAGGATGGGATAAAGGATTGGAAAAAATCTCGAACTTTAACGACGATGATATTTTTATTTTTTGCAATGATACTTTTTGTTTTCACCGCGAATGGGGTGCAAGAGAGCAAAACCGCTTTTCAAAAGCTTTTTTAAAATTACTTGACTCTAACGCCCAAGGTATTTGTGGCGAAGTTAATAGCGTAAATCAAAATTTCCAAATCTTTGGCCATAATACCGATCATTGGGTAAGCACATATTTATTCGCACTAACTGGCGGCATTTTGCGTAAAAATAATTATCGGCTTAGTATTCCAGAAAAAACATTAGAAATGGCGTTAGTTACAGCCGATGAACACAGAGTCACATGGGGGTGCGGGGTGAGCCCCAACCTTACAATGCACATTCAAAATTGGCTCTATCCAGCTAAAATTGATTCCGGATGGTATAACGCTCAAGCTGCCGCCCCGGCTCTAAAACTTAGAAAAGCAAAAACAATACTTAATGAAAAATACTTAAGCGCGTTATGTAAATCTACAGGCGGGATTTTTATATCGGCAAATCCCCATTTCATGCTGAGAGCATATATGCACTTAAAAAAGCTATTAAATCGGCTTGAGCGCACGCCCGGAAAAGCGAACTGAACCTTACTTAAAAACAACCAACCATGCCAAGAACTTTACTACCCACCCAAAACAACTGCTTACATTACATGACTCTCAAATGACAAAAAGATTCGGCATAGAGCGCTACCTAGTTTTTTTTATATTTATTCTTCTACCTTTTGAGGACTCGTGGCTTCAAGCCACACCCCTAGGATATGCTGGCGCTAGTCTTTCAGTTGTGCCATTACTCATACTATTAGTGCTTAAAACTCTGAGTGGCCAATTCTCAAAAGAATTCTACATTTTTTTAGGCTACTCGATAATAGTTTCCTTGATATTTACAGTTATTTATCAAGACCTCCCATTCGACACATTGATCGATCGTGGACTTAGAGTATTTGCTTTATATTTTTTGTATTATTTTACATTTGTATACTTCAAGGAAAGCAAAGTCGACATTGCCACCCCATCAACTTTACTTCTTATAATCATACTAACTTCTATATTAATAATTGTATTTGCACCAGAGTTTCTCAACTCTGTTTCGGCGGTCCACTTTTCAGAAACCCCTAACTTTAGGCCCCGTGGCTACTCGATCGAGGCAAGCACTTTTGGTTATATTGCTATTAGCTCTATCCTTTTGTTCTGCTGGAAAAAAAACATCAACATATATCTCGGACTAACAGCCTCGCTAGCTTGCACACTTCTTATTAGCTCTAAAGGTGCCATGATGAGCTTATTGCTCTCGGCATTTATTTATTTATTATTAAGCAGCAAACTTAAACTTTTTTCAAAAGTAATTGGGCTTTTGTTAGCTGGCTTTTTAGCAATTGCTATTGCTCCAGTTATCGCAGCAGTTTTTCAAGCGGATCTAGATGAGTACACATCTACTGCCACTCGTAGCACAATGGCCCTTGTTTCAATTATATCGGTATTTCACTCCCCCATTGGTCATGGATTCACCGGTTACCTACCATACATAAACAGTAATGGCCACTATGCAATGGACTTATTATCAGCAATATCACCAATCCCTTTAAATTATAGTGAAGTCGCCAACTATTTTGTTAAAGGCGCCTACAAAAGCGTTGGAGCGAAAAGTTTCGTTTTTGATTCGATCATAATTTTAGGACTCCCTTTTATTGTCTATTTCATCAAAATAATTAAACTCGGCCGTGAAAAATCTAAAATCTCAAAAAACCCTGCGCGAGACATATTATTTTTTTACTCCGCAATATCATTAACGTTTTATATTCCAGGCATAGGCGGGTACATTTCCGCTGTTATTATGGGTGCTTGCTTAAACGGCAACGCAACAAAGAATTCAAAATGAAACTATTAATTGTCGCTCCAGACTTTCCCTACCCTCCTAACCATGGAGGAAGAGTTGATATATGGCAACGCATTACGCTTCTAAAAAGCCTTGGCCATGAAGTTGATTTGATTGCAACGACCAATTCGGCAATCTCTGAAAATGATTTGGCGCAAGTTCGCAATCATACAAACAGCATAACCATCGTACGTAGGAAAAATAGCTTACTTCACTTACTCTCACTAACGCCTTATCAAATCACCAGCAGAGCTAACTTATCCAAGCTTAAAATAGAAAAGCAGTACGATTGTACTGTACTGGAGTCCGAGTCTGTTTCACCCGTGATCCGCGCCCTAAAAACAAAAAAGCTGTTCTTGCGCATTCATAATAACGAAGCAACTTACTTCCAATCCCTCATGAAAAGTACAAACAACGTACTTCTCAAATTTTTCTATTTCCGTGAATCCGCACTGTACCCCAAAGCCAGCAAATCCATTAAATGCCAATCTGACAAAATACTACATATCTCAAAAGATGAATTTGAGGCTGATGAGTTGGCGAGTAAGCAAAAATCAGTTTTTTTGCCATCACATGTCTCTCCGGATAGCTTTATCCCACCACAAATAATTGAATTAAAAACTGTTATCTTTGTTGGTAATTTATTTACGGAAAACAACATCGCTGGACTTGAGTGGTTCGTAAAAGAAGTACACCCTCTCCTCACTGTAAAAGAGCGCACTTATAAATTATTAATCGCAGGAAATACTAGAGGAAGAAAATTACACTTTTTGGAAGGCATTGAAAACATAGAGTTTGTTGATTCCCCCGCTGAACTAGACTCCTACTACAAGAGATCATCCGTATTTATCAATCCAATGCTTGATGGGGCAGGAGTGAAACTCAAAACCATCAATGCAATCCAACAGGGTTTACCGGTTGTTTCAACTACAACGGGATCTGAGGGAATTGGATTAACTGACAAAGTACACTTTTTGCTAGCGAATACTGAGCAGGACTTTGCTGATGCTGTAATATCTCTTCTGCAGAACCCAGAGTTCAGGTTATCCATATCGGTCGCTGCACAAAAATATATTAAAAGTAACTTCAACGCCAAAGCAATCTACCAAAAATTATTTCGTTAATAAGCTCTCAATATTTCAATCCATCAATGGTATATAATGAAAGTCGCTATAATACACGATTGGCTAGTAACTATTGCAGGAGCTGAAAAGGTTCTAGCCGAACTCATTTTGCTGTATCCGGACGCTGATCTGTTTTCTATCATTGACTTCCTTGATGATGATCAACGCAAGGTCATTAACGGTAAAGTAGCAACAACTTCTTTTATTCAAAACCTTCCTGCCGCCAAGACAAAATATCGAACATATCTTCCACTTATGCCTCTGGCAGTAGAGCAGTTTGATCTATCTAACTACGACTTAGTAATCAGCAGTAGTCATGCTGTTGCAAAAGGAGTGATCACTGGCCCCAACCAGTTGCACATTTGCTATTGCCACTCTCCAATTCGCTATGCATGGGATCTGCAGCCTCAATACCTAAAAGAGTCCGGATTAGAGCGAGGAATCAAGAGTCTACTAACTAGGTTTCTGTTGCAAAAAATTCGCAATTGGGACTATAGAACTTCGAATGGAGTCGATTACTTTATCTCCAATAGCAACTATATCGCTAAGCGCATATGGAAAATATATAGACGATCATCGGAAACTATTTATCCGAATGTCTCTGTTAATGACTTTACCATGACTGAATCAAAAGACGATTTCTACTTGACCGCTTCTCGAATGGTACCTTACAAAAAAATTGACCTGATCGTTCGGGCTTTCAATTTAATGCCAGACAAAAAACTTGTAGTCATTGGCGACGGCCCACAGATGGCGAAAGTGCGGAAGTCCGCTGGTGCGAACATTACGATTCTCGGCTATCAGAAATTCTCTGTTCTTCGCGATTACATGCAACGAGCAAAAGCATTTGTATTTGCTGCTGAAGAAGACTTTGGAATAATTCCAGTAGAAGCCCAAGCTTGTGGGACACCTGTTATTGCATTTGCCCGAGGTGGAGCATTAGAAACCGTTCTACATAAAAAAACCGGCATATTCTTTGATTCTCAAACTGAAGCTGCCATATGCAACGCAGTTAATACGTTTGAACACGAATTTGAGTTTAAACCAGCCGAAATTCGCCAACACGCAGAAAAATTTTCTCCGGCTATTTTTAGTGAAAAAATAAAGTTCTTCATTGATTCTAAAATAGCCTTGCAACAGAAATCAATTACAAACTCACATTACGGTGAATGAAATGGACAATGTCGTAGTACCGGTAATCATGGCTGGAGGCTCAGGATCTCGTCTATGGCCATTATCAAGACAATTAAACCCAAAACAATTTCTTTCGCTGGGGAAATCTGAGTTCTCAATGCTCCAAAACTCGATCAACCGCTTGAATGGTATAAATTCGAGTCCCCCCATCGTGATTTGTAACGAAGATCATCGCTTCATTGCGGCTGAACAATTACGTCAACTTGGGTTTGAAAAAACCACTATTTTGCTCGAACCGGTTAGCCGAAATACTGCACCAGCAATAGCATTGGCTGCACTCCACACCTTAAAAAATTACAAAGATGCAACATTATTGGTTCTAGCTGCTGACCATCACATAGAAAATGTAGATCTGTTTCATCATGCCATTCAAGAAGCATTACATCTTGCTGCGAACGGCCTGCTTGTAACATTTGGTATAAAGCCAACACATCCAGAAACAGGATATGGTTACATAGCAAAAGGAACTCAGATATCGGACAGCGGATTTTCGGTTAAGGAGTTTGTAGAAAAACCTGATATTACAACCGCTCGTGACTACCTGAGATCTGGCGACTTCCTCTGGAATAGCGGAATGTTTATGTTCAAGGCTAGCCAACTTATTTCCGAACTGGAGACTCATCACCCTCAAATCCTTAATTCTTGCAAACTAGCTATCGACAACAGCGTCATAGACTTGAATTTCGTTCGGGTGGAGAAAGAAGCGTTTACATCATGCCCTGACATTTCAATTGATTATGCGGTAATGGAGAAGACAAATTCGGCAGCAATGGTGACTTTAGACGCAGGATGGAGTGATATCGGTTCTTGGTCAGCTCTTTGGGATATAAGTCAAAAAAACATTGACGGCAATGCGTTGAAGGGCGATACGTTAACTGAGCAAACAAAAAACACTTACGTCCACGCAGATAGCCGACTCGTGGCAACAGTAGGTATTGAGAATTTAGTCATTATCGAAACAAAGGATGCAGTATTAGTAGCTCATAAAGACAATGTTCAAGATGTGAAAAAAATCGTAGACCAACTTAAATCAGCTTCCAGACCTGAACACATCCTTCATCGTGAGGTGTATCGCCCTTGGGGTGCATATGACTCTATCGACACTGGTGACCGATACCAAGTAAAACGTATTACAGTTCAACCCGGCGCTAAACTTTCAGTACAAATGCATCATCATCGTGCGGAGCATTGGATTGTCGTAAGTGGAACCGCTAAAGTTACCAATGGTGAAAAGACCTACTTAGTAACGGAAAACCAATCTACATATATTCCTATCGGACAAATTCATGCCCTTGAGAACCCTGGAGTTATACCTTTAGAGTTAATTGAAGTTCAATCCGGCTCTTACCTTGGAGAGGATGATATTGTCCGACTAGAAGACAAATACGGACGGGCGTGATACACATAACAACTGTCAGAGTTTTGAAAACACCCGCTGGAACACCTTTTTTCCGATTTTATCAGCTACTAGACCAGTTTTATAGAGTTTCGAGCGATTTGAGGAGTGCATTACTTGACCCGACTTTAGCTATAGAGCCGACAGATGAATGCAGCTATATATACACGATATGAAACATGCAGATGTCGAAAAACCGTCGCTCACTCTATTTTTTCGCTTTGAGCTGTGCCGAATATTTGACACAAAATGAGCAGGATTAAAACTCAAGACGACAATTTGACCTGCCCAGAAACTGTACATTTTTTAATCAGATTTGAACGAAGAGTCTACGCCCTATAGTGCCTTTTTACTTGCTCTACCTCTTGTCGCCCTTTAATATGGGAACACTTTGAATTAAACGCAAAAAAGGATTTTCCTATGAATAAATTACTCGCCGCAGCCTTGATGGTAGCCCTGAGTTCTTCCGCTCTGGCCGCCGAAGCCCCTGCAAAAAATTCTACTAGCACCACGGCTGCTACAACCTCTGAAGCTCCCCTGGCGACCACCACTGGTGTCATCGGTGGCGTTAGCACTACTGCTGTTGTAGCTGGCGCAGTAGCCATTGCTGGCGGCGCACTGGCTGTGTCCAACAGCGGCGGTGGCGGTGGCGGCAGCAACGGCGGCACTGGCGGCACCACTGGTACTACCGGCACCACTGGCACTACCGGCACGCACTAAACACCCCGCTTCGCCGATACCCCCTCAACCACCCAGAGTGATCTGGGTGGTTTCGTTTTGATTAAAATTCTACAAGTGTCTCGCCACCATGATTCGTAGTTTTTCGGTAGCTGTACTTGCAGGCTTTGCCTTGCAAGGTTGTATGTTTGCACCTGGCCAAAATATGGACACCAGTCAAATCGTGCGCGACGGCTCGCCGGAAAGCAGCCGGGTCGAGCTGATTCCGATTACCCCCAAGCTCATCGCCCAGGACGCCGCTACTCAGGTGAGCACTCCGGCTCCGGCCGAACTGCTGGCTTACACGCCAAGCGCCTACCGCATTGGTGCCAACGATGTGCTCTATATCACCGTTTGGGACCATCCTGAGCTGACCGCCCCTTCAGGTGCGCAGCAGCAGATCGATGCCAACGGCCGTCTCGTCCGTCCCGACGGCACGCTGTTTTATCCCTACATTGGCAACATCGAAGCAGCGGGGAAGACGATTGAGGAGCTTCGCAGCTTCATCTCGCAGCGCTTGGCCCAGTTCGTGGAAAGCCCCCAGGTGGACTTGAGCGTGCTCCGATTTGCCAGCCAGAAAGTCGTTGTTTCCGGTGCCGTCTTGAAGGCCGGGCAGCAGCCCATCACCACATCGCAGCTGAGCGTTGTAGAAGCCATCGGTCTGGCCGGTGCCGACCCGCTGAACGCGGATCTGTCTGGCTTGGTCCTGACCCGCAACGGCCACGAGTACGTGCTGGACCTGGACACCCTGAATAGCAAGGGCTCGCAGCTGCAGAACGTCTACCTCAAAGACGGCGACCAGCTGTTCCTGCCTTATAACGACCGTAAAAAAGTCTATGTGATGGGTGAAGTCAATGTACCGCGTGCACTGACCTTCAAAACCGGCCGCCTGAACCTGGCGGACGCCGTGGGTTCGGTGGGTGGCTTGAACCAGAACACCTCCAACGGTAACGCGCTGTATGTGATCCGTGGTGCCGATAATCTTGAAGTCGCCCCTGCGAAGATCTTCCAGCTGGATGCCGAATCCCCTGCCGCGCTTGCGCTGGCCACCCGCTTCGACCTGCTGCCGCAAGACATCGTCTATGTTGGCCCAGCCGGCGTGACGCGCTGGAACCGCTTGATCAGTCAATTGGTGCCTTCGGCCGCGATTATCGGTACCGGTGCCGCTGCTACGAACAATCTTAGCGAAGCCAGCACCCGATAAGGCTCAGTCGACTCGTGAACATCTTGCGTAACAGCGCCTACCTGGCGGTGGCTTTACTGCTGTCCGGCTGCAACCCTCTGATGCAGGCTTCCGTAGACACCTTCAAAGCCGCCGCCCTCGGCGCAGAGCCTGTGGAATTGACCCAGGCTCAGGTGGATGCCGTGCCCTACCCGCAGATCAAAGTCACCACCCCGACCAGTGAAGGGGTGATGGCCAAGGTGCGCCAGCGTGGCGACCTGGAATTCTGGGTGGCGTCCGGCAAACAGACATTGTTGATGCGTGACGGCTTGGTAGTGCGCAGCATTGGCCTGAATGGGGGTGTGGATGGCACCCGTTTCGATGGCGAATCGCCGTTCAAGCGCGGCTTGCAAACGCTACCGGAAGACTTTACCAGCACGCGCTGGATCGACCTCTATGAGGGCGACCGGGTGGGGTTGACGGTGCACAGCCGTTTCAACCGCAAGTCGCTGGAGACGGTGCCGATCCTGGACCGCGAGTTTGTGTTGTTGCGGGTTGATGAGCACATCGAGATTCCCGAGTTGGGCTTCAGTGCCGTGAACCGCTATTGGGTCGAGCCTGAAACGGGGCTGATCCGCTGGAGCGAGCAGCACCTGAGCCCAGCGCTTGTATTACGAATCGTCCAGATACGCCCCGACCGGGAGATGGCTCGGTGAAGTACCCGATTATGTTGTGGGCTTGCCTTTTGCTGGCAAGCCCTGCGGTAAGCCAGGCCGCTGTGAGTGTGCGTGGCGATGTGCAAAACGCTGGTGAGTTCGAAGTGGCGCCCACTGCCCGCCTGCTGGATATCATGACTGCCGCCAAGCCCAATGCCGAAGGCTATTGGCTGGCCGCGGCCTGGCTGCATCGTCCCCTGCTCAAGCAGCAGGACCGGCTCAAGGTCGGCGTGTTGTTCGACCTGAAAATGGTCGAGCGTGCCGCCTTGCTGGACAACAAGCCGAGCCGTGCAGCCCTGGCTGCGCGCATGCACGAAGAGGTTCGTCTGTTGCCGGTTACCGGGCGCAAGGTTGCTGTGCTCGATCCGGTGGCAGTGGAAACCGCGTTTGCCCGTAACTATCCAGTTGCTGATGGCGACCAGTTTATTTACCCGCAGCGCGCGGCCACGGTCGAAGTGGTTGGCGCCGTGGCGCAACCGTGCCGGTTGCCATTCGTGGAGATGCAGCAGGCTCGGGATTACCTGGAAGCCTGCCCTGCCCTGGCTGATGCCGAAGCCGACTTTTTGTGGTTGATCCAGCCCAATGGTCAGGTACGTCGTGTGGCCAATGGCGCCTGGAACCGTCAAGACGGCGTGATCGCCGCAGCGGGCAGCAAGATTCTGGTGCCGATCAAAAGCGACGATCTCGACCCACCCGCACCCGATTTGAACCAGCAGTTGGCCGAATTTATCGCCACTCAACCCCTGGCTGAGGTGGCCCCTTGAAGTTACGTTTTGCTGCCGCACTGCTGTTGCCCTGCGGTTTGGCTCATGGAGAGCCGCGTTACACCCAACATGACTTCGGTGGCGTAGGCCTGTTGCAAACCCCGACCGCGCGCATGGCGCTGGCGGGCGAGATGAGCTTCAATGCCAACCGTACCGACCCTTATTCGCGCTATAGCATTTCCTTGCAGCCGTTCGACTGGTTGGAAGGTAGCTTTCGTTACACCGCGATCACTAACCGCGCCTACGGGCCGGAAGCTCTGAGCGGTGACCAGAGCTATAAGGACAAGGCAGTAGACGCCAAAGTCCGTATCTGGCAAGAAAACCATTGGACCCCAGAAGTGGCGCTGGGCTTCCGTGATATCGGCGGTACTGGACTGTTCTCTAGTGAATACTTCGTGGCGAACAAGCGTTACAAAGACCTAGACTTTAGCCTGGGTGTGGCCTGGGGCTACATAGGCAACCGCGGTGACTTCGATAACCCCTTGGGCTACCTCAAAGCGAGTTTCGACGATAGACCTGCGCCTACAGACACCGGTGATGTCAATACCAACGCCTACTTCCGCGGAACACCCTCGCTCTTCGGTGGCGTAACGTATCAAACCCCGTGGGCCCCCTTGAGCCTGAAGCTCGAATACGAAGGCAACGACTACAAACACGAGCCGCAAAACAACAACCAGAAGCAAGACACACCGGTAAACCTCGGTGCCGTCTTCAAGCTTTCCGAGTCCGTTGACCTGCACGCGGCGTGGGAACGCGGCAATACCGCGATGTTTGGTATCACCATCCATACCAACTTCGTCAGCCGCAAGGCTCCGACCAAGACCTTCGACCCGCCCGCCGAGCCGCTGCCTGCGCAAGCGCCAGCTACCACGCCAGCCCAGGTGGACTGGGCCGACGTGTCCAAGCGCCTGGAGAAGAATGCCGGCTATAAGGTCGAGAAGATCACCCAGCGCGATTCCGAGTTGTTGGTGTACGGCGAGCAGAGCAAGTACTTCTATTCGGCCAAGGGCGTGGGCCGGGCCAGCCGTATTCTCGACAACAGCGTCAACGACGATATCGACTGGTTCACCATGGTCAACGTGCGCTATGACATGCCGGTGGAAGAGACCAGTGTGCCACGTGAGACTTTCCGGGCCGTGGTCAACAACGACCAGGATTTGGTCGACTTGCACCGCACTACCGAACTGAATCGGGCGCTGCCGCATACCGAAACCACACTGTTTACCAAGAAACCAGACCCGTTCACCTATGGCTTCGGCCTGGGTTACAAGCAGAATATCGGTGGCCCGGACGGCTTCATCCTGTACCAGGTCAGCGCGGATGTGGACGCTGAGTACCGTTTCACTCGCAACACCTGGACCAGTGGTGGCCTTAGCGTCAACCTGCTGAACAACTTCGACGATTTCACCTATGACGCACCCAGCGGCCTGCCTCGTGTGCGTACCGACCTGCGCGAGTACATCACAGCCTCGAACGTGACCATGCCGGCGTTCCAGCTCAACCATGCCAGGCAGCTGGATGAAGACTTGTACGGCATGGTCTACGGCGGCTATCTGGAGTGGATGTTCGCCGGTGTCGGCGGCGAGTTGCTATACCGCCCGATGGGCCAACGCTGGGCACTGGGCGCGGACTTGAACTACGTGCGCCAGCGTGATTTTGACCAGGGCTTCGGCTTGCGCGACTACAAGACCTTGACCGGCCATATCACCAGCTACAGTGAATTGCCGTTCGACATCCAAAGTGCAACCAGTTTTGGCCGCTACCTGGCCCGGGACTGGGGCGTTACCTTTGACTTGTCGCGCCAGTTCAAGAATGGTGTGAAATTCGGTGGCTGGGTCACACGCACCACGGCGTCGGCCGAGGAGTTTGGCGAGGGTAGTTTCGACAAGGGCATCTACATTTCGATCCCTTTCGACGAAGTGATGAGCGTCTCGACCATGCGCCGTGCCAATATGGTGTGGGCACCGTTGACGCGTGACGGTGGTGCGCGGCTGGGCCGCCAATATTCTCTGTACACCATGACCGATGGGCGTAACAGCGACATGTTCTACCAAAACTTCGAGAAAATTACGGAATGAAACGGATCTTCATCCGCCTGGCCCAAGCCCCCACCTGGCTGCGCCTTCTGCTGTTCATCGGCGTAAGCGCAATCCTGCTCGATGCAGGGTTGCGCCCCGAGCCGATACCCCAGGTCTTCGCCCAGGAGGACAAGCTGCACCACCTGGCCGGCTTCCTGGCCTTGGCGTTTTGTAGTCGCCTGGCTTTCCCCTCTGCGCGCATGAGCCTGGTCACCGTGGGCTGCCTGGTAACCGGCGTGCTGATCGAAGCGGCGCAGGAACTCATGCCCCTGCGTACAGCTTCGGCCTACGACATGCTGGCCAACTGCACCGGCGTGCTGATCGGTTTGCTGTTGGCTCGCGCACTTGAATCTTTTGCCGCTAAAACCAGCCTCAATCCGCGTTAGCCGTCGGTCGGTAATCGGCAAAATCAGCAAACTAACATCATTCTCACTTGCTCAATTGGATCCCGATACTGATATAGTTACGGGGTTTTTCGTACGCTCTGAAACCCCTTGTTTAGAGCGCTTAAAGTGGAAAAAGAAGCTTTTTTGACGCCATTGAAATGACATCATCCAAGCTTTGCCTTCGCCAGTTTTTAGTTCGATCCCAAGCGTACGGTGCTCTGGTTTTGCCAGGCCTGATGCATTTGCTATTCACGTGAAAGTGATTGAATAACAGACCTGTTCTGATGCGTCTGGCTCCAAAGTGCGCACGTCGACCTGACTGTTCAGAAAAAACGTAACGATAGGGAAATCACCTTGATTCATACACGGATTAACCGCAACGGCGTCGATAAAGGCCTGACCTTTTGGGGGCAATGGGCAGCCGCCATTGTCACCGTCATCGCCCTGCTCTTCATTCTCACCTACCGGCAGAACGGCGAGATCGGCTCGGCTGACCGCGTGTTGGCGATTCTGACGCTGCTGGGGTCGGTGCCGGCGTATTCGCTGATGCAGGTCTACCACAAGCGCCTGGGTTATCTGTCGGGCCTGGCGCGTTTGCTCTGCGGGTGGTCCCTGACGTTGGCCGGGATGGCTTGCATCGGGTTTATCACCAAGACCAGCGAAATTTTCTCCCGCGAAGTGATCCTCACCTGGTTCGTGCTCGGTTACTGGGTGCAGGCGGCGATCTACGTGCCGCTGCATGCCGTGGCGCGGTTCTACCAGAAGCGCATCGACAGCCGGCACAAGATTCTTATCGTCGGCACCAACGACATGGCCATTCAGTTGGCGGACAAGTGCACAACCGCGGGCCATGCGCCGCTGGTGGGGCTGGTGGCGTCGGATGACGACCCGGTTGGCGACATCAAGAACCACCAGATTGTCGGCCGCATCGAGCACCTGCGCGACCTGATTGCCACCTATGGCGTGGGCCGCCTGTACATCGCCCTGCCGCTCAATCAAGCGGCGCAGATCGAAGCCTTGTACATCGACCTGCTCGATGCCAGTGTCGACATCGTCTGGCTGCCCGACCTCAATTGCCTGACCCTGCTCAACCATTCGGTGAGTGAAGTGGATGGCATGCCGGCGATTCACCTCAATGAAAGCCCGCTTACCAGCTACCCGACGGCGGCCATCAGCAAGGCCCTGCTCGACCGCACCCTGGCGCTGTTTGCAATTATCGGTTTCAGCCCGGTGCTGCTGGCAGTGGCGGCGGCGATCAAGTTGACCTCCAAGGGGCCGGTGCTGTTCAAGCAAAAGCGTAATGGCTGGAACGGTAAGGTCATCAAGGTGTGGAAGTTCCGCTCCATGCACGTGCACGATGACAAGGAAGTGCAGCAGGCCAGCCGCAACGACTCGCGCATTACCCCGGTGGGGCGTTTTATCCGCCGTACTTCGCTGGATGAGTTGCCGCAGTTCTTCAACGTGCTGCAAGGCCGTATGGCCCTGGTCGGCCCGCGCCCCCATGCGGTAGCGCATAACAACTACTACACCGGCAAGATCAGCGCCTACATGGCACGCCATCGAATCAAGCCGGGGATCACCGGGCTTGCGCAGATCAGCGGCTGCCGCGGCGAGACCGAAACCCTCGAGAAGATGCAAAAGCGCGTCGAGCTGGATTTGGACTACATCAACAACTGGTCGTTGTGGCTGGACTTCAAGATTCTGATCAAGACGCCGTTCAGCCTGCTGTCCAAAGACATCTACTGACCCCTCCCCTTTGCGGCGTGCTTCACACCAATGGTGGCTGCACGCCGAGAAACGCGCAGAGTTGTTCGCGCTTGGCCAATGCATCGCGGCGGCCAAGTTCGATCAGTTCGCTGCAATATCCCGCCTCAAACAGCAAATAACTCAGCACACCGGCACCGCTGGTCTTGGTTGCCCCCGGGCCGCGCAGGAACAGGCGCAAGGCTGCGGGCAATTCATGGCGGTGGCGCGCGGCGATTTCGTCGATGGGCTGGCTGGGGGCGATCACCAGGACGTCTACCGGGGCTGGGGCCACGTGTGAGGGCTGGTCGCCGGGCATCAGCTGGCTGAAGTGGTTGAGCCGTTGCAGCAGCTCGATGTCGTCTTCCAGGCTGTCGATGAACGTACTGTTGAGCATATGCCCGCCGATTTGCGCCAGGCTCGGCTGTTGGCCGCTGAAGATTTGCTGGCGCGGGTCGCTGGGTGTGGGCCCGCGCGGGTTGCCGCTGACGCCGACCACCAGCACCCGGCTGGCGCCCAGGTGCAGCGCCGGGCTGATCGGCGCTGACTGGCGCACGGCACCGTCACCAAAATATTGCTGGGCGATCTTGACCGGGGCGAACAGCAAGGGGATGGCCGAGCTTGCCAGCAGGTGTTCGATGCTGAGCCGGGTAGGCAGGCCGATGCGGCGGTGGCGCAACCAGGGGTCGATGGCGCCCTTGCCTTGATAAAACGTCACCGCCTGGCCGGACTCGTAGCCGAAGGCCGTGACCGCCACCGCATGCAGGTGCTCACGGTCGATGGCTTCGCCGATGCCGGTGAGGTCCAGGTGCTTGTCCAACAATTTGCGCAAGGGTGAGCTGTCGAGCAGCGCCACCGGCACCTGTGCGCCCAGGCCCAGCAGGCTGTGGCCGACGAAGCGGCTGGCCTGGCGGATGACGCCGGGCCAATCGCTGCGCAGTACCAGGCGGCTCTGGAAACCTTCCCAGAAATCGGTGAGGCGGCGGATGGTTTCGCCAAAGTGCATGGCACCGCTGGCCAGGGTCACGGCGTTGATGGCGCCGGCCGAGGTGCCGACGATGACCGGGAACGGGTTGGAGGCGCCCAGCGGCAGCAGGTCGGCGATGCCGGCCAATACCCCCACCTGATACGCCGCACGCGCACCACCGCCGGAGAGGATCAGGCCGGTGATGGGGTTGGGTGCGGGCATTGATGAGTCTCTTGTTTTATGTTGCCTGAGCTGGCGCCATCATTGTAGGAGCGCGCTTGCCCGCGATCGAGCGCAAAGCGCTCGCTTACTTGCACATCTGCCTGGCTAGCTTACTGCCTGTTCGGGCCTCATCGCGGGCAAGCCCGCTCCTACAAGAGCGGGCTTGCCCGCGATAGAGCGCAAAGGGTACGGGGTTATTTCCGGCGTTTTTCGTATAGCTTCGGCGCCCCAGGCGGCCGCGATTTGAAACGCCGGTGCGCCCACAAGTACTGCTCCGGGCATTCGCGAATCGAAGCTTCTACCCACTGGTTGATCCGCAAGCAATCGGCCTCTTCACTCTCCCCCGGAAAACCTTCGAGCGGCGCATGGATCACCAACCGGTAACCACTGCCATCGGCCAGGCGTTGCTGGGTGAAGGGGATGACGCGGGCCTTGCCCAGGCGGGCGAATTTGCTGGTGGCGGTGACGGTAGCCGCTTCGATGCCGAACAGCGGCACGAAGATGCTCTGTTTGGCGCCGTAGTCCTGGTCCGGTGCGTACCAGATGGCCCGCCCTGCACGCAGCAGCTTGAGCATGCCGCGCACGTCTTCACGCTCCACTGCCAGCGAGTCGAGGTTGTGCCGCTCGCGGCCCTTGCGCTGGATGTAGTCGAACAACGGGTTGCCGTGTTCGCGGTACATGCCGTCGATAGTGTGGCGCTGGCCCAGCAGCGCCGCGCCGATTTCCAGGGTGGTGAAGTGCACCGCCATGAGAATTGCGCCCTGGCCGTCGCGCTGGGCCGCCTGCAGGTGCTCGAGGCCTTCGATGTGGGCCAGCTTGGCCAGGCGCGCCTGGGGCCACCACCAGCTCATGGCCATTTCGAAGAAGGCGATGCCGGTGGAGGCGAAGTTTTCCTTGAGCAAACGACGCCGTTCGACGAACGGTAGCTCGGGGAAGCACAGCTCCAGGTTGCGCGCGGCAATACGCCGGCGCTCGCCGGCTGCGCAGTACATGAGCGCGCCCAGGGCACGGCCGAGCACCAGCAATACCTTGTAGGGCAGCTGGACGATCAGCCAGAGCAACCCCAGCCCCAGCCACAGGGGCCAGAAGCGCGGCTGAAAAAATGAACGACGAAATTGCGGGCGATCCATTCCTGATTCCGGACAGACTACATGGCCGCGCATTCTACATTGTTCCAACGGGTTGCGGCCTGAAGGCGTTCTCGTTATAAGTCTCGGCACTTTTTCGTTACAAGCTGCATTATGCCGACCATGAGCCAAACCGAACTGCTAGACCAAGATCCCGTGTTCCAGCTAAAGGGCAGCATGCTCGCCATCACTGTGCTTGAGCTGGCACGCAACAACCTCGAAGGCCTCGACCGCCAGCTGGCGGCCAAGGTTGCCCAAGCCCCGAACTTCTTCAGCAACACCCCGCTGGTGCTGGCCCTGGACAAGCTCCCGGCCGGCGAAGGCGCCATCGACCTGCCCGGCCTGATGCGCGTTTGCCGCCAGCACGGCTTGCGCACCCTGGCCATCCGCGCCAGCCGCATCGAAGACATCGCCGCCGCCATCGCCATCGACCTGCCAGTGCTGCCACCGTCTGGCGCACGGGAGCGGCCGTTGGAACCGGCTGAACCTGAAGTGGTGAAGAAAAAGCCGGAAAAACCGCCCGAGCCCCAGGTAAAGCCAACCAAAATTATCACTTCGCCAGTACGCGGCGGCCAACAGATCTATGCTCAGGGTGGCGATTTGGTGGTGGTGTCTTCGGTGAGCCCCGGTGCGGAACTTCTGGCCGATGGCAATATCCATGTGTACGGCCCGATGCGTGGTCGCGCCCTGGCAGGGATCAAGGGCGACCACAAGGCGCGGATTTTCTGCCAGCAACTGGGCGCCGAGCTACTGTCCATTGCCGGCCAGTACAAGGTGTCCGAAGACCTGCGCCGCGATCCGCTGTGGGGGGCCGGCGTGCAAGTCAGCTTGTCTGGAGATGTGTTGAACATCACCCGTCTTTAACGGATACTGCCGCCATTTTATGTATAACTTACAAACATGGCGGTTTGGGGTCCATGTTGTCGGAAGTTCACGCAGAGCAGGCGTTGCCGGGGGCAAAGCCGCTCTAATGCGGGGCTTTGAGCAGGCTTCTCCCTCTGTAGCTGTATTTTCAATCTGTTTTTTTCAGGGATTAGCAATCCTTTTTCTTTAGGGGTGAAACACCTTGGCCAAGATTCTCGTGGTTACATCCGGCAAGGGTGGTGTGGGTAAGACCACCACCAGCGCCGCTATCGGTACCGGCCTCGCACTGCGCGGCCACAAAACAGTCATCGTCGACTTCGACGTCGGTTTGCGTAACCTCGACCTGATCATGGGCTGCGAGCGCCGCGTGGTGTACGACTTCGTCAACGTGGTCAACGGCGAAGCGACCCTGTCCCAGGCCCTGATCAAAGACAAGCGCCTGGAAAACCTCTACGTGCTGGCCGCCAGCCAGACCCGCGACAAAGACGCGCTGACCGTCGAAGGCGTGGAAAAAGTCCTGATGCAACTCAAGGAAGACTTTGAGTTCGTGGTCTGCGACTCCCCGGCAGGCATCGAGAAAGGCGCCCACCTGGCCATGTACTTCGCCGATGAAGCGATCGTCGTGACCAACCCGGAAGTCTCCTCGGTACGTGACTCCGACCGCATGCTCGGCCTGCTGGCCAGCAAGTCCCGTCGCGCCGAACGCGGCGAAGACCCGATCAAGGAACACCTGCTGATTACCCGTTATCACCCGGAACGTGTGAGCAAAGGCGAAATGCTCGGCGTAGAAGACGTCAAGGACATCCTTTCGGTGACCCTGCTCGGCGTGATCCCTGAATCCCAGGCGGTGCTCAAGGCATCCAACCAGGGCGTTCCGGTGATTCTCGACGACCAGAGCGATGCCGGCCAGGCCTACAGCGATACCGTTGACCGCCTGCTGGGCAAGACCGTGGATCATCGATTCCTTGATGTACAGAAGAAGGGATTCTTCGAGCGCCTGTTTGGAGGCAACTAAGCAATGAACCTTTTTGACTTCTTTCGTGCCAACAAAAAGCAAAGCACCGCGTCGGTAGCGAAAGAGCGTCTACAGATCATCGTGGCGCACGAACGCGGCCAACGCAGCACCCCGGACTACCTGCCAGCCCTGCAGAAGGAGTTGGTGGAAGTGATCCGCAAGTACGTCAACATCGGCAACGATGACGTACAGGTAGCACTGGAAAACCAGGGCAGCTGCTCGATTCTGGAACTCAACATCACCCTGCCCGATCGCTGATCGCAAGCAGGCTGCCACGGCGATTCACGGCCCCTTGGCCTACCGAGGGGTTGTGAGTCGCCGTTGGCGTTTCAAGAGATTACTCAATGCCGTTGTCGAACATCCGCATCATTCATCAGGATGCCGCCGTTCTGGTGGTTGATAAGCCCACCTTGCTGCTGTCCGTCCCGGGTCGTGCCGACGATAACAAGGACTGCCTGATTACCCGCCTGCAAGAGAACGGCTACCCCGAGGCGCGCATCGTCCACCGCCTGGACTGGGAAACCTCCGGGATCATCCTGCTGGCCCGCGATGCCGACACCCATCGCGAACTGTCGCGCCAGTTCCATGACCGCGAGACGGAAAAAGCCTACACCGCCTTGTGCTGGGGCCAACCGGAACTTGACAGCGGCAGCATCGACCTGCCCCTGCGCTACGACCCGCCAACCAAGCCACGGCATGTGGTGGACCATGAGCAGGGCAAGCATGCGCTGACGTTCTGGCGGGTGCTGGAGCGTTGCGGCGATTATTGCCGGGTGGAACTGACGCCGATTACCGGGCGCTCGCACCAGTTGCGCGTGCACATGCTGTCGATCGGGCATCCGCTGCTCGGCGATGGGCTGTATGCGCACCCACAAGCGTTGGCCGCGTATCCGCGGTTGTGCCTGCATGCGAGCATGTTGAGTTTTACCCATCCGGTTAGCGGCGAGCGTTTGCGCTTCGAGTGCCCGGCGCCGTTCTGACGGCGCAATCCACCGTGTAGCAGCTGCCGCCAGGCTGCGTCCGGGTGCAAAGCAGCCGTGATGTTGGTTATGTTGGCGGGCCCTTCGGGCCCGGACGCAGCCTGACGGCAACTGCTACGCACCATCACCTCCCGTCGATAAGGTAAACTCCCGCCATTGCTGTCTGGAGTTACTTATGCGCGATGCTCTGAACCAAGGCCTGATCGACTTCCTCAAGGCCTCCCCCACCCCTTTCCATGCCACCGCAGCCATGGCGCAACGGCTCGAAGCCGCTGGTTACCAGCGCCTGGACGAGCGCGACAGTTGGGCCACCGTTGCTGGCGGCCGCTATTACCTGACCCGCAACGACTCATCGATCATCGCGTTCAAGCTCGGTCGCTACTCCCCGCTGCTCGAAGGCATCCGCATGGTCGGCGCCCATACCGACAGCCCGTGCCTGCGCGTCAAGCCGCAGCCGGAGCTTCAGCGCCAGGGTTTCTGGCAGCTGGGTGTCGAGGTGTATGGCGGCGCATTGCTGGCGCCCTGGTTCGACCGTGACTTGTCCCTGGCCGGGCGCGTGACCTTGCGCCGCGACGGCAAGGTCGAAAGCCAGTTGATCGACTTCAAGCTGCCGATTGCCGTGATCCCTAACCTGGCGATCCACCTCAACCGCACCGCCAATGAAGGCTGGATGATCAACCCACAAACCGAGCTGCCGCCGATCCTGGCCCAGGTGGCCGGGGACGAGCGCGTCGACTTCCGCGCCCTGCTGACTGATCAACTGGCCCGCGAACACGACCTCAACGCCGACGTGGTGCTCGATTACGAGCTGAGCTTCTACGACACCCAAAGCGCAGGCATCATCGGCCTCAATGGCGACTTCATTGCCGGCGCGCGCCTGGACAACCTGCTGTCGTGCTATGCCGGCCTGCAGGCCCTGCTCAACGCCGACAGCGACGAGACCTGCCTGCTGGTGGCCAACGACCACGAAGAAGTCGGCTCGTGCTCGGCCTGCGGTGCCGACGGCCCGATGCTCGAACAGACCCTGCGCCGGCTGATACCCGATGGCGATGAATTCGTACGTACCATCCAGCGCTCGTTGCTGGTGTCGGCCGACAACGCGCACGGCGTACACCCCAACTACGCCGACAAGCACGACGCCAACCATGGCCCCAAGCTCAATGCCGGCCCCGTGATCAAGGTCAACACCAACCAGCGTTACGCCACCAACAGCGAAACCGCCGGTTTCTTCCGCCACCTGTGCATGGCCGAAGAAGTGCCGGTGCAAAGCTTCGTGGTGCGCAGCGACATGGGTTGCGGTTCGACCATCGGCCCGATCACTGCCAGCCAGCTGGGTGTACGCACGGTGGATATCGGCCTGCCGACCTTCGCCATGCACTCGATCCGCGAGCTGTGCGGCAGCCATGACCTGGCGCACCTGGTCAAGGTGCTCGGCGCGTTCTACACCAGCCGCGACCTGCCGTAGCCCGTAAAAGCGACGCAGGCTGGCGGCAGCTGCTACATGTGTAGGAGCGGGCTTGCCCGCGATGAAGTCGACAAGGTTCCCCCTCCATCTCGTTCCCACTCCGCATGAGAACGAGATGGAGGCCATGCCTGTGATACGCATCAAACCCCTCTGCGCCAATAGCACCTATGCTCTGGGGCATACCTGTCATAGAAGGCCCTGCTCCATGTCCCTGTCTGAATTCCAATCCATGTTTCTCCCGGTCCTTGCCGGCCTGATCCTGCTGACCGTCGGCTTCACATTGCGTGAACGCAATGTGGGCGTGTTCCTGATCTGGATTGGCATGCTTGGCATTCTCGGCATCATGGTCTACAAGATCCTGCAGAAACTCACCTGAGGTCATCTCCCTAGTGCCTGCCTTTGCCCGCTTGTTGGTCTTGCGTTCGCTGTTATTGATGTGCCTGCTGGCGCTGTTGCCCACGGCGAGCGTGCAGGCAGCAGGACTGCCCGGCCTGCTCGGCGGCTCGAGCAAGGCCCAGCCCGAAGCGGTCGAGCCGCTCGACCAATCCCTCGATGAAGTGATCAAGGCCCTGGAAAACGACCAGCAACGGGGCAAGTTGCTGGCCGACCTGAAGAAGCTGCGCGACAGTACCAAACTGGCCCAGCCGCCAGCCGAGCAAGGCGTACTGGGTGTACTCGGCGGCACGCTGAGCCGTTTTGAAGAACAACTGGTTGGCGACAACAGCCCGTTCTATCGCTGGGCCGAAGAAATCGACCAGGCCAAGGACGAACTCGACGCATTGTTCGCGCCCAGCGAGCACTGGCTGCCGATGGTGTTCATGTTTGCCCTGGTGATTGCCCTGTGGAGTGTGCTGGCCTACGGCCTGAACTGGATCAGCCACCGCCTGCGCCTGCGCTTCGGCCTGACCGAAGAACTGCCCCAGCACCCCAAAACCCTGGACCTGATGCGCTTTGCCTTGCGCAAGCTCGGCCCCTGGCTGGTGGCGTTGATCATCACCCTGTACCTGGGCTTCGCCCTGCCCTCGTCGCTGGGCAAGCTACTGGCGATGGTGGTGGCCTACGCGGTAATGGTCGGTACGTTGTTCTCGGCCATTTGTGTGATTGCTTTCTCCCTGCTCGATGGCCCCCACCGCCACCGTGCCTTGTATATCTTGCGTCACCAGGCCTTTCACCCGTTGTGGCTGATCGGCAGTTTCGCCGCCTTCGGCGAGGCCATGAACGACCCGCGCCTGGGCACTTCGCTGGGTGAGCACCTGGCACACACCATTGCTACCCTGGCCAATGTGCTCGCGGCGATGTCGACGGCCGTGTTCATCCTGCGCTTTCGCCGGCCGATCGCGCACCTGATCCGCAACCAACCGCTGGACAGCCGCCTGAAACGCCGCGCCCTGCGCGACACCATCGAAATCCTGGGCACGTTCTGGTACTTGCCGGCACTGGTGCTGGTGGGCATTTCCCTGGTGGCCACTTTCATTTCTGCCGGCGATACCAGCACCGCCCTGCGCCAATCGCTGATGTGCACCGTGCTGCTGGTGCTGTGCATGGTCATCAACGGCCTGGTGCGCCGCCGAGCCTCCAAGCCCACCAAGGGCATACGCCGCCATGCGCTGTATTCCGAGCGCCTGAAAGGCTTTTTCTACACCCTGGTGCACTTGTTTGTATGGCTGGCGTTCATTGAACTGGGCCTGCGCGTGTGGGGCCTGTCGATGGTCGACCTGGCCAACAGCGACGACCACCAATTCACCGCCAAGCTGTTCGGCCTGGGTATCACCCTGCTCGGCGCCTGGCTGGTGTGGATTCTCAGCGACGCGGCCTTGCAACATGCCCTGACCCGCTCACGCAAGGGCCCGGCCAACGCCCGCGCGCAAACCATGATGCCGCTGATCCGCAACATCCTGTTCGTGGCGATTTTCATCGTGGCCCTGATCGTGGCCCTGGCCAATATGGGCATGAACGTCACTCCCCTGCTGGCCGGTGCCGGGGTGATCGGCCTGGCCATCGGCTTTGGCGCGCAGTCCCTGGTGGCCGACTTGATCACCGGCCTGTTCATCATCATCGAAGACTCCCTGGCCATCGACGACTACGTGGATGTTGGCGGGCACCTGGGCACGGTCGAGGGCCTGACCATCCGTACCGTGCGCCTGCGCGATATCGACGGCATCGTTCACACCATCCCGTTCAGTGAAATCAAGAGCATCAAGAACTACTCGCGCGAATTCGGCTACGCGATTTTCCGCGTGGCCATTCCCCACAGCATGGACATCGACCAGGCCATCAAGCTGATGCGCGACGTGGGCCTGAAAATGCGCAACGACCCTGTGCACCGCCGTTTCATCTGGTCGCCGCTGGAGATCCAGGGGGTGGAGAGTTTCGAGTCGGGTACGGCGATCCTGCGCGCCCGCTTCAAGACCGCGCCCATTCGCCAATGGGAAGTGTCGCGTGCATTCAACCTGGCGCTAAAACGGCAAATGGACGAGGCCGGGCTGGACCTGGCAACGCCGCGCCTGAGTGTTCAGGTGGTAACGGGGGGCGGTGGACCATTGCGCGAAGAGCCGGCCAAGACCTAACGCACGTCTGCGCTCAAGCGAATGGCGTCGTGGCGCCAGAACTCCAGGTCGCAATCGATCAGGCGCCCGTGCTGGTCGTGGTTGATCCGGGTAATGCGCAAGCCCGGGCTGCCCTGGGACACCTTCAGGGCCGCCGCCGCTGCCGCCGGCAACGCGGTGGGCAACATTTCAAAGCACACTCTGCCGTATTCGATGGCGTAGTGGCTGGCGTACAGCTCGGTCAGTGACTGGCCGAGGTCATGCTGCAGGATTTCGGGAAAATACTGCGGGTTGAGGTAGTGCTCTACATACAGCACCAGGCGCTCATCGATACGCCGGGCCCGGCAGATCTGGATCACGCTCGACAACGCCGGCAGCTGCAACCACGCGCACACCGCTGCCGAGGCCGGCTGCAAGCGCGCCGAGAGCAATTGCGTCGACGGTTCGCGCCCCTGTTCGCGAACCATGGCATGGAAGTGGCTGCGCTTGATCAAGTCATAGTTCAGGCGCGCCGGCGACACGAACCAGCCACGCCGTTCCTCACGGTAGATCAAACCCATGGCTTCCAACTGCACCAGCGCCTCGCGCAGGGTGATGCGGGTGGTCGCAAACACCTCGCTGAGCTTGCGCTCGGCCGGCAACTTACAGGCGGCCGGCAGCAGGCCGTGCTCGATTTGCTCCTGCAGGGCATTGCAGATCGCCGTTACCGCTCGCGGTGCATGTTCGCGCATCAGGGTTACCTGGTTGGACTAGACCAGCCCCGTCGACGTGCATGACGCGTTGCCGACGGGCGCCGGGGGCGTGTTGCAAGATTAGGCAATACAAATGACGCACAGATGACAAAGCCGCCCAACGGTCCTCGCCAAAGCCTCTTGCAGAGCCTTCAAGGCGTGCCAGATCAACCACTTGAAACTGGGCTACGCTTATCCCTCAGAGTCGTCCAAGGGCCTGCAGCAGGGCCTTGGCGCAGGTGACTGGACATCAAATTGTCATCCAGCCGGCCTACATTGGCTCGGGTATTGCTGACCTAGACCAGACCGCAACCCATAACAATTCCAGCGTTTTGCAAAGCATCCCAAGGAGCTTCGGATGAAACAGCTTTTCCTGGCATCACTGTTAGGCTCGACCATCGCCCTGTGCACCTCTGCCATGGCCGCCGATGTGGATTTGAAAACCCTCGAGGCCGCGGCCAAGAGTGAAGGCGCCGTCAACAGCGTCGGCATGCCCGATGCCTGGGCGAACTGGAAAGGCACCTGGGAAGACCTGGCAACCAAGTACGGCCTCAAGCACATGGACACCGACATGAGCTCGGCCCAGGAAGTGGCCAAGTTCGCCGCGGAAAAAGACAACGCCAGCGCCGACATCGGCGACGTCGGTGCCGCCTTCGGCCCCATCGCGGTCAAGCAGGGTGTGACCCAGCCCTACAAGCCGAGCACCTGGGAACAGATCCCGGCCTGGGCCAAGGACAAGGACGGCCATTGGGCACTGGCCTACACCGGCTCCATCGCGTTCATCATCAACAAGCAGTTGGTGAAGGAAGCTGATATTCCCAAGAGTTGGGCAGACCTGAAAAAAGGCAAATACAAGGTCGCTATCGGCGACGTAAGCACCGCAGCCCAGGCGGCCAACGGCGTGTTGGCCGCGGCTATCGCCAACGGCGGTGATGAAAAGAACATTGACCCCGCACTGAAAATGTTCGCCGAGATCGCCAAACAAGGACGCCTGTCGCTTTCCAACCCAACCATCCAAACCCTGGAAAAGGGCGAGATCGAAGTCGGCGTGGTGTGGGATTTCAACGGCCTGAGCTATCGCAAGCAGATCGACAAAACACGCTTTGAAGTGTTGATCCCGTCCGATGGCTCGGTCATCTCCGGCTACACCACCATCATCAACAAATACGCCAAGCACCCCAATGCCGCCAAGTTGACGCGTGAGTACATCTTCAGCGATGCCGGGCAGATCAACCTGGCACGGGGCAATGCCCGGCCGATTCGTGCCGAGCACCTGACGTTGCCTGCCGATGTGCAAGCCGAGTTGCTGCCAAATGAACAGTACAAGAACGTGAAGCCGATCAAAGATGCCGACGCTTGGGAAAAAACCTCGAAATCCTTGCCGCAAAAGTGGAACGAGGAAGTGATTATCGAGATGAAATGAGGTTGGGGTGACAGATCCGGCCTCATCGCGGGCAAGCCCGCTCCTACAGGGCGTGCGCATCATCTGTAGGAGCGGGCTTGCCCGCGATGAGACCCTCACAAACACCATAGAACCGAGGCCTTGCCATGCCCAACAACGTCATCCTGGTTTTGCTCGACGGCCTGAATTACCAAGTGGCGCAGCACACGATGGGCCATCTGCAAGCCTATGTCGGCGCCGGCCGCGCCGCCCTGTACAAGCTCGAATGCGAACTGCCGTCCCTGTCGCGCCCCTTGTACGAATGCATCCTCACCGGCGTGCCACCGATTGCCAGCGGCATCGTGCACAACCAGGTCTCGCGGCTGTCCAACCAGCGCAGCATTTTCCACTACGCCACCGAGGCCGGCCTGTGCACGGCAGCGGCCGCTTACCATTGGGTCAGCGAACTGTACAACCGCTCGCCCTTCCTGGCAGCCCGCGATCGCCATACCGACGACACCGCGCTGCCCATCCAGCATGGGCACTTTTATTACGCCGACCACTACCCCGACTCGCACTTGTTCGCCGATGCCGAAAGCCTGCGCCTGCGCCATGCGCCGAACTTTTTGCTGGTGCACCCCATGAACATCGACGACGCCGGGCACAAGCACGGCCTCGACACCCCGCAGTACCGCAACAGCGCCCGCAGCGCCGATGTGATCCTCGCCGACTACCTGCAACCGTGGCTTGAGGCCGGCTACCAAGTGTTGGTGACAGCCGACCACGGCATGAACAACGACCGCTCGCACAACGGCATGCTGCGCGAAGAGCGCGAAGTGCCACTGTTCGTCATCGGCAACGCCTTTAGCCTGGACACCAATGCCCACCCCAAACAGACCGACCTGTGCGGCACGGTCTGCGAACTGCTGGGCGTGGCCCACGACAAACCTGTGTGCCGGGAGCTGTTGACGTGAATTTCGCCACCCGGGGCAAATGGCTGGCAGTGTTGTGCCTGGTGCCTTTCACCGTATTTTTCATCATCTTCCAGATCGCCCCGCTGGCCTGGGTGGCGATCAACAGCCTGCAATCGGAAAGCGGCTGGGGGGTGGCCAACTTCAGCAAGATCTTTTCTTCGAAGTTCTACCGCCAGTCCATCCAGTTCAGCCTGGAGATCAGCTTCTGGTCGAGTGTGTTCGGCATCCTCATTGCCATCCTCGGCAGCTACTCCCTGCGCAAGGTCGACTCGCGGCTGCGCGACTTCGTCAACGCCTTCGCCAACATGACCAGCAATTTCGCCGGGGTACCGCTGGCCTTCGCCTTTATCATCCTGTTGGGCTTCAACGGTGCGATCACCATGATGCTCAAGCAGGCCGGGATCATCGAAGACTTCAACATCTACTCCAAGACCGGCCTGATCATCCTCTACACCTATTTCCAGATTCCCCTGGGCGTATTGTTGCTGTACCCGGCCTTCGATGCCCTGCGCGAAGACTGGCGCGAATCCAGCGCCCTGCTCGGCGCCAGCAGCTGGCAGTACTGGCGGCACATCGGCCTGCCGGTGATGACCCCGGCCCTGCTCGGCACTTTCGTCATCCTGCTGGCCAACGCCCTGGGTGCCTACGCCACGGTGTATGCCCTGACTACCGGCAACTTCAACGTGATGCCGATCCGCATTGCCGCGCTGGTGGCCGGCGACATCAGCCTGGACCCGAACCTGGCCAGCGCCCTGGCGGTGATCCTGGTGGGCCTGATGACCCTGGTGACCGTCATTCACCAGTGGTTATTGAAGCGGAGCTACCATGTCACGCGCTGAACCGGGCGCAAGCCGCCTCTACCATCGGCTGATGGTGTACCTGCTGTTCCTCATCCTGCTGCTGCCCTTGGCGGGCACGTTGCTCTACTCCATCGCCACCAGCTGGTCGGCCAGCATCCTGCCCAGCGGCCTGACCCTGAAGTGGTACGTGGCGCTGTGGAGCGACCCGCGTTTTCTCACCGCCTTCGGCCAGTCGCTGCTGGTATGCGTGGGCGCCCTGGTGCTGTCGGTGCTGCTGATCCTGCCGCTGCTGTTTGTGGTGCACTACCACTTCTCCAGGCTCGATGCGCTGATGAACATCCTCATCCTGCTGCCCTTTGCGGTGCCGCCGGTGGTGTCGTCAGTGGGGTTGTTGCAACTGTATGGCTCCGGGCCCATGGCCATGGTCGGCACGCCGTGGATCCTGATCGGCTGCTACTTCACCGTGGCTCTGCCGTTCATGTACCGGGCGATCACCAACAACCTGCAGGCGATCAACCTGCGCGACCTGATGGACGCCGCGCAGTTGCTCGGCGCCAGCACCTGGCAGGCCGCTTTCCTGGTGGTGCTGCCCAACCTGCGCAAGGGCCTGATGATCGCCCTGCTGCTGTCGTTCTCCTTCCTGTTCGGCGAGTTCGTGTTCGCCAACCTGCTGGTGGGCACCCGCTATGAAACCTTGCAGGTGTACCTCAACAACATGCGCAACAGCAGCGGCCACTTCAACAGCGCCCTGGTGATTTCCTATTTCTTCTTCGTGCTGGTGATGACCTGGGCTGCCAACCGACTGAACAAGGACAAAGACTGACATGAGCTTCGTCAGCGTCGAACACCTGCAAAAGACGTATGCCAATACCCCCGTGTTCAGCGACATCAACTGCCAGGTTGAACGCGGCGAATTCGTCACCCTGCTCGGCCCGTCCGGTTGCGGTAAATCCACCCTGCTGCGTTGCATTGCCGGGCTGACCCCGGTCAACAGCGGCAAGATCCTCCTGGACGGCAACGACCTGGTACCGCTCAGCCCTCAAAAGCGCGGAATCGGCATGGTGTTCCAGAGCTATGCGCTGTTCCCCAATATGACCGTGGAGCAGAACGTCGCCTTCGGCCTGCGCATGCAGAAGGTCGGCAGCGAGGACAGCCGCAAGCGCACCGCCGAGGTGCTGGCATTGGTGGAGCTGCAGGAGTTTGCCAAGCGCTACCCGCACCAGCTGTCCGGCGGCCAGTGCCAGCGCGTGGCCCTGGCCCGCTCGCTGGTCACCCGGCCGCGCCTGCTGCTGCTTGACGAGCCGCTGTCGGCGCTCGATGCGCGCATCCGCAAGCACCTGCGCGAACAGATCCGGCAGATCCAGCGCGAACTGGGCCTGACTACCATTTTCGTCACCCACGACCAGGAAGAAGCGCTGACCATGTCTGACCGCATCTTTTTGATGAACCAGGGTCGCATCGTCCAGAGTGGCGACGCCCAATCCCTCTACACTGCGCCCGTGGACGTGTTCGCCGCCGGCTTTATCGGCAACTACAACGTGCTCGATGCCGAGGCCGCCAGCCGCTTGCTGCAACGGCCCGTCAGCACGCGCGTGGCGATCCGCCCCGAAGCCATCGAGCTGAACCTGGGCGGCGAGCTCGACGGCGAGATACGCAGCCACAGCCTGTTGGGTAACGTCATCCGCTACCGGGTCCAGGCCCGCGGCGTGGAGCTGATCGTCGACGTGTTGAACCGTTCTGCCGCCGACCTGCACCCCAACGGTCAGCGCGTGTCACTTTCCATCGATCCCAGCGCCCTTTGTGAGGTAGCCTGAGGGCTTTGCAGGAGTATTTTTACTATGGCTTTAGCGATTTTCGATTTGGATGAAACCCTGATCCACGGCGACTGCGCCTCGCTCTGGAGCGCACAGATGGGCCGCCTGGGCTGGGTCGACGGCCAATCCTTCCTGAAAAAGGACGCCGAGCTGATGGACGCCTACGGCAAGGGCCACCTGAGAATGGAAGATTACATGGTGTTCAGCCTGGAGCCAGTTGCCGGGCGTACACCCGAAGAAGTCGACCACCTGGTGGAGCCTTGGGTTGAAGACTTCATTGAACCGATCATCTTCAGCGACGCCTGCAAAACCATTGCCGAACACCGCAAGGCGGGCGACCGCATTCTGATCATCTCGGCGTCTGGTACGCACCTGGTCAAACCCATTGCTGCCCGCCTGGGCGTGGATGAGTTTCTTGGCATCGACCTGGAAATCAAGAACGGGGTCTATACGGGCCATACCGTCGGCACCCTCACCTACCGCGAAGGCAAGATCACGCGGCTGCTGGAATGGCTGGACCAGGAAGAGGAAAATCTCGAAGGCGCGTATTTCTATTCGGATTCGCGTAACGACTTGCCGCTGTTGCGCAAGGTGGATAACCCGCGGGTGGTGAATCCGGATCCGGTGTTGTTGGCTGAGGCTAGCGAGAAGGGGTGGCCGGTTTTTACGTGGGCTTGAGATTCACCCCTCACCCCAGCCCTCTCCCCAAAGGGGAGAGGGTTAGGGTGAGGGGATTAGCCTTAAACCAACCCCTCATCCACCACCAACACCAACTTCCCCGACACCTGATTGCCCGCCAACTCGGTAAACGCCGCCTCGGCATCGCGCACCGGGAAGGTCTTGACCACCTGTGGCTGCAAGCGCCCTTCGGCGAACAACGGCCACACCTGCTGGCCCAAGTCGCTGAGCAGATCCGCCTTGAACTGGTCGTCGCGGTTGCGCAAGGTAGAGCCCAACACCTGCACGCGTTTGGCCAGCACCTGGGCCAGGTCCAGTTGCGCCTCGCGCCCACCCATCAGGCCGATGATCACCCAACGCCCATCACGGGCCAGCAGCTTGAGGTTCAGCGGCGCGTAATTGGCCCCGACCGGGTCGAGGATCACATCGAAGGGAGCAAAATCGTTCAACGCGTCCAGGCCTTCGGTGCGCACCACGCCGCCAACGGCGCCCAGATCCTGGCAATAGCTCAACCGATCGGCCGAGCCAACGCTGACCCAGCACGGGTTGCCAAACGCCTTGCACAGCTGGATCGCCGCCGAACCAACGCCACTGGCGCCGGCATGCAACAAGACCTTTTCCCCGGGCTTGAGGGCCGCCAGCTGGAACAGGTTCAGCCAGGCAGTCGCATAAACCTCGGGTATGGCTGCCGCTTCGATCAGGCTCAGCCCCTCAGGCACCGGCAACACATGCCGGCCATCGACCACCACTTCCTCGGCCATGCCGCCACCGGCCAGCAAGGCACACACCCGGTCACCGACTTGCCACGAAGAACCCGCCCCGACTTCGCTGATCACCCCGGCACATTCGAGCCCGAGGAATTCACTGGCACCCGCAGGTGGCGGGTACAAGCCGGCGCGCTGCAGCAAATCGGCGCGATTAAGCCCCGCTGCGGCGACCTGGATACGCACCTGGCCCACGTCACAGGTCGGGCGCGGCGCCTCAACCCACTCCACATGTCCGTCAACGCCTTGCAATGCTTTCACAGTGCCTCCATAGTTAACTCAAGACTGAGCCCGGAGCTATAGCCCCGGGCTTTTTGCATTATGCGGCCGGCTCCGTTGGAACCGGCGACTTCAAAGACGGCCTAATATGCGTGATCAATTGCCCCCACGTCGAATCAGCATGAAGCATTTCATACCCAATACCGCCCTGGCCCTGTTCATTGGCCTTGGCACAGTTGCGCTGTCGGGCAATGCGTTCGCCGCCAATAGCTGGGACAAACTCCAGCCAGACCGTGACGAAGTAGTCGCCAGCCTGAACGTGGTCGAGCTGCTCAAGCGCCACCACTACAGCAAGCCGCCGCTCAATGATGCGCGCTCGGTGATCATCTACGACAGCTACATCAAGCTGCTCGACCCCTCGCGCAGTTACTTTCTGGCCAGTGACATCGCCGAGTTCGACAAGTGGAAGACCCAGTTCGACGACTTCCTCAAGAGCGGCGACCTGCAGCCTGGCTTTACCATCTACAAGCGCTACCTGGACCGGGTCAAATCGCGCCTGGACTATGCCCTGGCCGAACTGAACAAGGGCGTCGAGAACTTCGACTTCTCCACCAAGGAAACCTTGCTGATCGAACGCAAGGACGCCCCTTGGCTCAAGAACACTGCCGAGCTGGACGACCTGTGGCGCAAGCGCGTCAAGGACGAAGTGTTGCGCCTGAAGATTGCCGGCAAGGAACCCAAGGCCATCCAGGAACTGTTGACCAAGCGCTACAAGAACCAGCTGTCGCGCCTGGACCAGACCCGTGCCGAGGATATCTTCCAGGCCTACATCAACACCTTCGCCCAGTCCTACGACCCGCACACCAACTACCTGTCGCCTGACAGCGCGGAAAACTTCGATATCAACATGAGCCTGTCGCTCGAAGGTATCGGTGCCGTGCTGCAAAGCGACAACGACCAGGTCAAGATCGTGCGCCTGGTGCCGGCTGGCCCTGCCGCCAAGACCAAGCAGGTCGCCCCCGCCGACAAGATCATCGGTGTCGCCCAGGGCGACAAGGAAATGGTCGACGTGATCGGCTGGCGCCTGGACGAAGTGGTCAAGCTGATCCGTGGCCCGAAAGGCTCGGTGGTGCGCCTGGAAGTCATCCCGGCCAGCAATGCGCCGAACGACCAGACCAGCAAGATCGTGCCCATCACCCGCGAAGCGGTGAAGCTTGAGGAACAGGCCGCGAAAAAATCGGTGCTCAAGCTCAAGGAAGATGGCCGCGAGTACAAGCTGGGCATCATCGAAATCCCGGCGTTCTACCTGGACTTCAAGGCCTTCCGTGCCGGTGACCCCGAGTACAAGAGCACCACGCGCGACGTGAAGAAACTGCTCACCGAACTGCAAAAAGAGAAAGTCGACGGCGTGGTCATCGACCTGCGCAACAACGGCGGCGGCTCCCTGCAGGAAGCCACCGAGCTGACCAGCCTGTTCATCGACAAAGGCCCGACGGTGCTGGTACGCAACAGCGACGGCCGCGTCGACGTGCTCGAAGACGAAAACCCCGGCGCCTTCTACAAAGGCCCGATGGCATTGCTGGTCAACCGCCTGTCCGCCTCGGCTTCGGAGATTTTCGCCGGCGCCATGCAGGACTACCACCGGGCGCTGATCATCGGTGGCCAGACCTTCGGCAAAGGCACCGTGCAGACCATCCAGCCACTCAACCACGGCGAGCTGAAGCTGACCCTGGCCAAGTTCTACCGGGTTTCCGGGCAGAGCACCCAGCACCAGGGCGTGCTGCCGGATATCGACTACCCGTCGATCATCGACACCAAGGAAATCGGCGAAAGCGCCCTGCCTGAAGCCATGCCATGGGACACCATCCGCCCGGCCATCAAGCCGGCCGTGGACCCGTTCAAACCGTTCCTGGCGCAACTCAAGGCCCGCCATGACAAGCGCACGGAAAACGACCCGGAATTCGTCTACATCCGTGATCGCCTGAAGCTGACCGATGAACTGATGAACGAGAAGACCGTCAGCCTCAACGAAGCCGAACGCCGCGCCCAGCACACCTCGATCGAAACCAAGCAATTGGCCCTGGAGAACACCCGCCGCAAGGCCAAGGGCGAAGAGCCGCTCAAGGAGCTAAAAAAGGAAGACGAGGATGCCCTGCCGGAAGAGCCGGACAGCACCAAGCCCGAAGACGATGCCTACCTGAGCGAAACCGGGCGTATTCTGCTCGACTACCTGGGGTTGAACTCGACGGTGGCCAAGCACTGAGCCAGGTTACAGTAATGGCGAAATAATATGACCGCCTGACGCTACGTCATCAAACAGTCATTATTCTGTCGTGAAATAGGGGGCTGAGCGCCATGGGTGCTCAGCCCTTTTTTTCAAGGTAGCCCTCGTCATGACTATCGCCGAGCAGCTCAGCGCACTGACTGCCATCCTGGCACAAGGCGGCGTTCATAGCCTGTTCCAGCCCATTCTCTGCCTGTCGGAACGGCGCATCCTGGGCTATGAAGCCTTGAGCCGCGGGCCGTCCAACAGCCCGTTGCATTCACCGATCAACCTGTTCGCCGTGGCCCGCCAGGCAGGCTTACTCAGCCAGCTGGAAATCGCCTGCCGGGAAAGTGCCTGCCGGCGTTTCAGCGGGCAGAAGCTTGCGGGCAAGCTGTTTCTCAACGTCTCGCCCGAATCGCTGCTCGAACCCACTCACCAGCCGGGCCGCACCCTGCAGCTGTTGCAGCGCTATGGCATCGAGCCGAGCCAGGTGGTCATCGAACTGACCGAGCAAACGCCAACTGATGATTTCCAGTTGCTCTACAACGCCCTGCACCACTACCGCGCCATGGGCTTTTCCATTGCCCTGGATGATCTGGGTGCCGGTTATTCGAGCCT
Organism: uncultured Pseudomonas sp.; assembly: GCA_964453495.1. Lineage (GTDB taxonomy): Bacteria > Pseudomonadota > Gammaproteobacteria > Pseudomonadales > Pseudomonadaceae > Aquipseudomonas. Next base: position 75,470 of record CAYVPI010000006.1, read on the forward strand.
GCGATTGTGGTCAGAGCTGCGCCCGGACTATGTGAAGATCGACCGGCATTTTATCGACGGCATCCATCAGGATGCGGTCAAGCGCGAGTTCGTCGGCTCCATCCTGCAAATCGCCAAGGCTTCGCGTGCGCAGGTGATCGCCGAAGGCATCGAGCTGGCTGAAGAGCTCGCGGTGCTCAGTGAAATGGGCGTGGACCTGGTCCAGGGCTATCTGCTGTGTCGCCCCCAGGAGCAGCCACCGCGCGAGAGCTCGACCATGCTGCCCCGTAAGATCGATTCCGGCCTGACGACGCTCAGCGAGGATGCCAGCGACCTTGGCGCCTTGCTCATCTCGCAAACGGCCGTCGCCTGGGACACGCCCACGGCCACTGTGCTGGAGACCTTCCGCCGCCAGGCCAACCTCAATTCCCTGGCCGTGCTCGATGACCAGCAGCACCCGTGCGGCATCGTGCATCGTCATTCCTTGTCTGAAGTGCTGCTCAAGCCGTTCGGCACCGACCTGTTCGCCCGCAAACCCATCACCCGCTTGATGAGCGAGGACTTTCTCGCCGTCGAGGTGAACCAGTCCTTGCAGCAAGTCAGCCGCCTGTTGACCAGCCGCGCGCGGCAACGCATCGAAGAAGACTTCATCATCACCGCCAATGGCTGTTACCTGGGCCTGGGCCGGGTGATCGATGTGCTCAAGCTGATCACCGAGCTGAAGATCCAGCAGGCCCGGCATGCCAACCCGCTGACCCTGTTGCCAGGCAACGTGCCGATCCAGCAGTGCCTGACGCGCATGTTGCAGCAAGGCCGCGAGGCGGTGATCTGCTACGTGGATATCGACAGTTTCAAGCCCTTCAACGATATCTACGGCTATGGCCGTGGTGATGAAGTGCTGTTGTGCCTGGCCCAGTGCCTGAACGAACGGCTCGACCCCAGCCGCGACTTTGTCGGGCATATCGGCGGCGATGATTTTCTGCTGGTGCTGGGGATGGACGACTGGCGCAAGCGCCTGCAGCTGCTGTTCGAGGACTTCCAGGCCCAGTGCCGGCGCTTCTACCGCGCCGAACACCTGGATGAAGGCGTGTTCGTCGCCCACAACCGCCAGGGCCAGCGGCAGGAATTCGCGCTGCTGTCATTGTCGGTCGGTGTGGTGCACCTGCACGCCGAGGCCTGCGCCCTGCTCGACGCCGGGCAACTGGCGGAACTGGCCTCCCAGGCCAAGCATCACGCCAAGCGGGTTCCCGGTTACAGCCTGCACCTGATCGACACCCTCGCCGAGGGTGTTCTGAGCAGCGTATCGCCGGCGGCGACCTGAAGCCTACGCCTCTTCGGGATAGCTGTACTCGAACACCCGTACCACCTCGGAAGCATGCCAAGACGCTGCGGCAACGCCGTCGGACGGGCCGGAAAAACGCCCCAGGCGCTCAACGCACTCAAAAAAACCGGTGCGTGGCAAACGGCTCGCCCCTTGGCTGATCACCAATGAGCTACGCAGGGGTTGGTCGGCACGGGCATCGAGCACGGCCAGGTATTCCAGCGCGGCGGTCAGGGTTTGCATGGCCGGGGTGGGGAACTGCAAGCGCTCGAGCAGTGCCCGGTAGGTCAGAAGGTGGCGTTGGCGGCGGGCGTGGTCCAGCTCGGTCAGCAGCCCTTCCCACTGATGGCGGCTGATCCGCACGCTGCTCACAGCGCATCCCTCCAACCCGGCACCCCCAATTCCCAGGCCAGGCTTCGTCGGATCGCGGCATCGGGGACCCGTTCACCGCTTTCAATCATGGCCAGATACGATGGGCTGATGCCCACGGTACGCGCCAGAGCTTCCAGGGCCAGGCCCTTGGCCTCGCGCAAGGATTGCAATGCTTTGAGTGCCGGCAGCTCGGTAGTCGCCGGGGTGGCACCTGGTGGTGGGGACGTTTGGCTGAAACTGTGTTCTGACTGCCCTGCCGCTCGTAGCAGAGCCTGGTATTGATCCCAAGGAACAACCGCATATTCCGGTTGACCATCACGGCTGATGACCTGAATACCCATTACAACCCCCTGTAGGATTACGATATGTAATCGGCCGGCATAATCCTTATGCCAATAATATTACCAGCCTACAAGGACTTCTGGGATTTCTGTGTGTCAAAGGCGACGTAATTGGGTTGTGGATGAAGGTTTCAGCCCTTGCGCAACTCTTGTTGCAGGGCTTCGGGGCTGGCGGGCAAGCGCTCGACAACGCGCAGTTTTTCCGGGGCCTGGCGGTAGCGCCAGGCGCGAAAGGCATCCAGTTCATCATTGATGGCCTTCATCACCCAGGCCAGCACCGCAATGTCATCGAGCATGCCAACGCCCAGCAGCCAGTCAGGAATGGCGTCCAAGGGGCTGACGAAATACAGCAGCCCTGCCACTACCGTGACCACCGCTTTGAAACTGATGGCCCTGTATTCACCGCGCCAATAGGCCAGGCACAATGCCTGCAGCACACCGACATCATCCTTGAGTTTACCCAAGCGATGACCTTGGCCCTGGCCCTTGCGCGCCACGGCAAACAACAATGCCGGCAAGCGCCCACGGCTGAGCAAGCGTTCGGCGATGGGCAGGAAACGGGCAAAATTCCACGGTGCTTTCATAAACCCTCCCGAGCAAAAAGCAGGGAAGGTTATCCACAGTAATTGTGGATAACCTTGTGAACAGAGGCACTTTTGCCCCATGAGAACCCCGTTTTACAAGGGCCACGCTTAGATCGGGCGTTTTTTACACACAAATGACAACGCCAAAAAATGGTTGACTGCCTAGGCAGGAATGGGTACCGCCAACGGTCTGTTGATAAGACTACACCAGCTGGCCGTGGTTCGGTTAACTGGCGCAGAAACGACAACGCCCCGTCGAGACGGGGCGTTGGAGGTTCAAAACAGCGGCCGATTACTGGACGGCGTTCTGATCGCCATCCATCTTGGCTGGATCCTTGATTGCCAGCAGTTCCAGGTCGAAGACCAGAACCGAGTTGGCAGGGATCGACGGGCTTGGGCTTTGTGCGCCGTAAGCCAGTTCAGCCGGGATGAACAGTTTGTACTTCTCGCCAACGTGCATCAGCTGCAGGCCTTCAACCCAACCCGGGATCACGCCGCTGACTGGCAGGTCGATAGGCGAGCCGCGCTCGACGGAGCTGTCGAAGACCTTGCCGTCGATCAGTTTGCCTTCGTAGTGAACAGTCACCACGTCGCTGGCTTTAGGCTGTGGGCCTTCGGCTTTCTTGACCACTTGGTACTGCAAGCCGGAAGCGGTGGTGACCACGCCTTCTTTCTTGCCGTTTTCTTCCAGGAATTTCTTGCCGGCGGCAGAAGCTTCTTCACTCATCTTGGCCAGGCGCTCTTCGGCACGCTTTTGCAGCGCAGCAAAGGCTTCTACCAGCTCTTCGTCCTTGAGCTTCTGTTCTTTCTTGCCGATAGCATCTTCGATGCCTTGGGCGACAGCCTTGGAATCCAGGTCATCCATGCCTTCTTGCGCCAGGCTCTTGCCCATATTCAGGCCGATGCCATAGGAGGCTTTCTGCGCCGGGGTTTTCAGCTCTACGCTGGTCTGCGAATCGCAACCCGCGAGAACCAGGCCAACCAGGGCAACCGCCGCCGCCAACCGATGCTGTTTCATGCTATTTCCTTGTTCATCCGCCAATAGGGCATTCGAGTAAAGCCGCGAGCTTATCAGGCGGCCCCGACCAATGGCTACCGGCATAAGAGCCAGATAATGCAGATAAGTTCAGGTACATAAACGCTTTTCAACTCGCGAAGGCCTAACGATAGCCTATTGCCAGGATTGTTCAGGGGTAATTGCCCTGGCGATATTGCCCGGCCACTTCGCGCAGTACCTCGCACAGCCACTGGGCCGGCAATGGCAAGGGCAGCGCGGCGTTGCTGCAGATACCCACCGAACCGCCCGGCTCCTGCACGCCCAGGTCCAGGGCGCATAACTCGCCACTGCCGATGTCCACATGCACGGCGTCATGGGGGGCAACCCACACTGCATCACTGCCCAGAACATAACGCCGGCTCAGGGCCGGCGACAATGTTTCCAGGCGTTGCGAAGAAGGCTCGATGGCGCATTGTATGAAGAGGCTGTCGGCATGCTTGCGGATGGTGGTGCCGGCCAAGGGCACTACCAAGGGATAGTGGCCCACCTGGCTGCGATCAACAGGCTTACGGGACAACAAAGGGTGTTCGGGGCGTACCACCAGCGACATGGACTCGCTGTACAGGTGCTCGAACATCAGGCCCTGGATCTGCGGGCTGTCGGTCATGCGGCCGATCACCAGGTCCAGCTCACCCACATGCAATTGCCCCAACAGGTGCGCACTGGGCCCGGTGGCGACACTCACCACCAGGGCGCTGTGGCGCTGATGCAGGCGGCACAGCACTTCGGGCATGAGCAGGCTTTCAACGGTGGAGAGCACGCCAACCTTGACCTGCGGCGGCGCATGCACCTCGCCACGCAGCGTACTCACCCCATCACGCAACGCCTGCACGCACGGCCCGGCATAGCCCATGAAGCGCACCCCGGCCGCGGTCAATTGCACACCATTCTTGTCGCGCTCGAACAGCCGCGTTTGCAGCAGGTCTTCGAGCTCCTTTAAGGTCTTGGAAATGGCCGGCTGGCTGATCGCCATGGCATCGGCGGCCTTGGCGAAACTGCCCAGGCGGGCAATTTCGAGAAAGCACAAAAGGTGGCGGAATTTGATGCGGGTATCCAGGTTCATGGGGGCAAGCCTAAGCCATGGTCTGGGGCATTACAAACCCGCCACACCTTATCCCCGTAGGAGCGGGCTTGCCCGCGATAGCATCGCCGCGGTCCCGCAGGAGAACCGCGGGGTCTGCATCGCGGACAAGCCCGCTCCTGCAAAGGCCAAATTAGCCGAGGGCGATCTCCACCTCATCGCCATTGAGCCGCACCGGCCACACCCGCAAGCGTTGCTGCGGGTCTTCCAGGCAACGGCCATCCTCCAGGCTGAAATGCTGCTTGTACAATGGCGAGGCGATTACCAGTTCGCCTTTGAGGCAACCGACCATCCCGCGCCCGATCACGTTGGCGCCGGACTGTGGGTCGTGGTTGTCGAGTGCATGCAGGGTGCGCCCCTGCTGCTCGCCCGGCAGGTAGAACAGCGCGACCTGGGCGCCGTCGAGCCAGACCACCACGCCGGAATCGGCGATCAGGTCCTGGCGCGAGCACACCGTTTGCCAAAGGTCCGGGTTTTCAACACGTACGGCATTGCTGGACGGGGTCATCAGAGCACCTCCTCGGTGACAGGGATCAGGTTGAGTTCGGCGGCGGCGATGGGCCGGCGCTGCCCGCGTTCCTTGACGAAATGAATACCCGGGTCGGCGCGCTTGTCGTTGACGAAGGTGCGGAAGCGCTTGAGCTTTTCCGGGTCTTTCAGGGCGTTGGCCCATTCGCATTCGTAGCGATCGACCACCAGCTGCATCTGTGCCTCAAGTTCGGCGGCCAGGCCCAGGCTGTCTTCGATGATCACCTGTTTGAGGTAATCCAGGCCGCCTTCCAGGCTTTCGCGCCACACCGAGGTGCGCTGCAGCTTGTCGGCTGTACGGATGTAGAACATCAGGAAGCGGTCGATGTAGCGGATCAGCGTCTCGTCGTCGAGGTCAGTGGCGAACAGCTCGGCATGGCGCGGGCGCATGCCGCCATTGCCGCTGATGTAGAGGTTCCAGCCCTTCTCGGTGGCGATCACGCCCACGTCCTTGCTTTGCGCTTCGGCGCACTCGCGAGTGCAGCCAGAGACCGCGAACTTGAGTTTGTGCGGCGAGCGCAGGCCCTTGTAGCGATCCTCGATGGTCAGGGCCATCTGCACGCTGTCTTGCACGCCATAACGGCACCAGGTACTGCCCACGCAGGATTTCACCGTACGGGTCGATTTGCCGTAGGCGTGCCCGGTTTCAAAACCGGCCTCGATCAACTCGCTCCAGATGTCCGGCAGCTCATGCAGCTGGGCGCCGAACAGGTCGATGCGCTGGCCGCCGGTGATCTTGGTGTAAAGGTCGTATTTCTTCGCCACCGCACCGATGGCGATCAACTTGTCGGGGGTGATTTCACCGCCCGGGATACGTGGCACCACTGAGTAAGTGCCGTTCTTCTGCATGTTGGCCATGAAGGTATCGTTGGTGTCCTGCAACGGCACCAGGGACGGGTCCATGATCGGCTGGTTCCAGCAAGAGGCCAGGATCGAGCCTACGGCCGGTTTACAGATATCGCAGCCGACATGGCCACGGCCATGCTTGGCGAGCATTTCCTCGAAGCTGACGATGCCTTCCACACGCACCAGTGCATACAGCTCTTGACGGGTGTAGGCGAAGTGTTCGCACAGGCTCTTGTCCACGGCCACGCCACGGGCGATCAGTTCGTGCTCGAACACTTGCTTGAGCAAGGCGGCGCAACCACCGCAGCCAGTGCAGGCCTTGGTCTGCGACTTGAGCATCGGCAGATCACTGCAGCCGCTGTCGATGGCTGAGCAGATCGCCCCCTTGGTGACGTTGTGGCACGAGCAAATGGTCGCCGTCTCTGGCAAGGCATCGGCGCCCAGGCTTGGCGCGCCCTCCGACACCGGCAGAATCAGCGAGGAAGGATCGGCCGGCAGGGCAATGGCGTTCTGCACGTATTGCAAGAGGGTGTCGTAGTAGCTGTTGTCGCCCACCAGCACAGCGCCGATGACGTGTTTGCCGCTGGCATCGACCACCAGGCGCCGGTAGCTGGCATTGGCCTCGTCGATGAAGCGGTAGCTCTTGGCGCCCGGCGTGGCCGCGTGGGCATCGCCGATGGAGCCCACATCGACCCCGAGCAGCTTGAGCTTGGTCGACATGTCGGCACCGCCGAAGCTGGGCGCAGGCTCGCCAGCCAGGGCGCTGGCCACGTTACGGGCCATGGTGTAGCCCGGCGCGACCAGGCCGAAGATGCTGCCGTTCCACGAGGCACATTCGCCGATGGCGAAGATGCGCTCATCGCTGCTGCGACAATGCTCGTCGATGACCACACCGCCCCGTGGCGCGATATCCAGGCCACTGCTGCGGCCCAGCGCGTCCTGCGGGCGGATGCCGGCGGAAAACACGATCAGGTCGGTTTCGAGAAACTCGCCGCCGTCGAAGTTCATACGGTAGCGATAGTCCTCACCGGCGACGATGGCCTGGGTGGCCCGCGACAAGTGCACGCCAACCCCCAGCGCTTCGATCTGCGCACGCAAGGCCGCGCCGCCATCATTGTCGAGTTGCACCGGCATCAGCCGTGGCGCGAACTCCACCACATGGGCTTCAAGGCCCAGGGATTTAAGCGCATTGGCGGCCTCAAGACCGAGCAAGCCACCACCGACCACCACCCCACGCCGTGCATTGCTGGCCGCGGCACGGATGGCGTCAAGATCGTCCAGGGTCCGGTAGACCAGGCGCGCCTCGGCCTCGGAGCCGGGAATCGGTGGCACAAAGGGATAAGAGCCGGTGGCCAGGATCAGCCGGTCATAGGGATAACGCGCCAGGGAGGTGACCACTTCACGACGCTCGCGGTCGATCTCCAGCACTGCTTCGCCAAGGTGCAGGCGCACGCCATGCAGGGCATAGAGTTGCGCGTCGCCCAGGGCCAGAGTTTCGGCATCGCTGCCGCTGAAGTATTCCGACAGGTGCACCCGGTCGTAGGCACGCTGGCGCTCTTCACCAAAGACTTGCACTTCGAACCGTGCCAGGGCGCCGCGCTCGATCAATTGCTCGACGCAATGATGGCCGACCATGCCGTTACCCACGATGACCAGTTTTTCCCGGTGCGCGATCGTCACTATCGAATTCATACAGGTTCCTCACTCAAGGCCATTCACGGTGGCCTGCCCGGCCAACCCCGGAAAAACGAACAAAAAAAAGCGCCTGGAGCCGAAGCTCCAGGCGCCTTTGCCTGGTATTGATCTGTGTAAGGTTGCGCGGGTACGTATGCCCGGCTCACCTGTCCTGTTCTGTGATCGACGTTGACCACCGCGGACTGCCTGCCAATGCGTCTTGGCGTGCCTGTAAGGAGAAAAGCAGGTTACGTGCCAACTGCTGCAACCCTTGAATCCAGCGGCTCTACCGGGCATCACCCTGGTAAATTCGAGCGCTCTTGGTGCGCTTGTGCACTATTGCGGCGCGCCGCGCTCAATACACATCGCGCAGATAACGCTTGTCGCGGCTCATGGCGGCGACATACGCCTGGGCATCGTCGACGCTCAAGCGGCCATGCTCGCGTACCACCGTCTTGAGTGCGCAATCGACGTCCTTGGCCATGCGGCTGGCATCGCCACAGATATAGAAGTGCCCACCCTCTTCCAGCCAGCGCCAGAGCTGCGCGCCCTGCTCAAGCATGCGTTGCTGCACGTAGATCTTTTGCGCCTGATCGCGCGAGAACGCGGTATCGAGCTGGTGCAAATGGCCCTCGCGTTGCCAGGCCAGCAGTTCATCGCGGTAGTAGAAATCGCTGGCCGCTCGTTGCTCGCCAAACAACAACCAGTTCTTGCCCGGTGCGCCCATGGCCTGGCGCTCTTGCAGGAATGCGCGAAACGGCGCTACACCGGTGCCTGGGCCGACCATGATCATCGGCGCGTGCGGGTCTTTGGGTACACGAAAATGCGCAGACTTCTGGGTGAAGATCGGCACTAGCCCCTGTTCGGCTCGGTCGGCCAGGAACGCCGAGCAGACCCCGCTGCGCGCCCGGTCGTTGTGCCGGTAGCGCACAGTGGAAACGGTCAGGTGTACTTCATCCGGGGTGATCTTGGGGCTTGAACTGATCGAGTACAGGCGCGGCTGCAACGGCTTGAGCAGGCCGAGGAGTTCTTCGCAGGCCAGCTCCAGGGGGAACGCCTGCAACAGGTCGATCAACTGCCGCCCCCACAGCCAGGCCTTGAGCTCGGCCTTGCGTTCAGGTGCCAGCAGCTCGCGCAGGCGTGGGCTGCCGGTGCGCTCGGCCACAAACGCCAGCCACTCGGGGGTGATACGGGTGATTTCCAGGTGTTTTTGCAACGCCACGGCCAGGGGTAATTCGCCGTGATCCTTGAGCCGGATGTGCTGGCTGCTGTCCAGGCCCACGCAGCCCAGCAGTTCTTCGACCAGCGACAGGCAGTTGCTCGGCCACACGCCCAACGCATCCCCTGCTTCGTAAACGAAGCCCGAATCCTTGAGGTCGAAGACGATCTGCCGGGTTTCCTTTACCGCCCCGGCGCCGTTGAGCAGGCGGTTATGCAACAGCCTCGCTTTCCATGGGCGTTGCCGGCTGTAGAGGTTGCTGGCGCCCTCGTCGACTCGGCCCGGCTGGGCAGTGGATTTCAAAACAGGCGCACCAACCAGCGCCGAGCTGACCGTACTCAGCCATTGCTCGGCCAGCTGCTGGTACTCCGGCTCGCAATCCACCCGCTCGGCCAGGCGCTGCGCGCCGAGCTCCACCAGGCGTTGATCGAGCTTGCGGCCAAAACCGCAGAACTGATCGTAACTGGAGTCGCCCAGCGCCAGCACGGCAAAGCGCAGCCCTTTGCACCGCGAGGCAGCGTCACCCTGCAAGGCCTGCCACAGCGCCGCGCCATTGTCCGGGGCATCGCCATCGCCGAAGGTACTGGCGATCAGCAAGACGCTGGAAGCACTGCACAGCTCATCCAGCGTCACTTCATCCATGCTGCTCAGCTGTACATCTTGCTCGGCTTTGCGCAGGCGCTCGGCGCAGAGGCTGGCCAGGGTTTCGGCATTGCCGGTTTGCGAGGCCCACAACACCAGATGCCGTTGCGCCACAGGGGCCACAGCACAGGCAGTGCCCATCGGCGCGCGTGAAAACAGGCCAGCCAGCACGCCATCGACCAGCAAGCGCTTGGCCGAAGTCAGCGGCGCACTGGTCGGCAGCATCGGTACGCCGCCCGCCGGCTCGCCACTTTCGCTACGCAAGCCCATCAGGAAGCCTTGCATGTACAACTGCTCGTTGGCATCCAGATTCACATCAATGCGGCCATCAAGCCCCAACAGTCGTGCCAGCGTATCGGTCAACATAGTGCCGTGCTCCGAAGACTCAAGGACGGGTCGTGCGGGCGTTTCCTCGATTGGCTGCAGCGCTATCAGCGGGCCACTGACGCGGGCCAGTGCCACCGCGCAGAATTTGAACGCCGGTTGTAGCGAGATCGGGTCGATGGCATCGCTGGTGACGGCATTGATGGCCAGGTCTTCACCGAACACATCGTTCCAGTGAAAGGGCACGAAGCAGTTGCCTGGCCGCACCCGGTCGCTCAGTTGTGCGGGCAATACCGCATGGCCGCGCCGAGAGCGCACCTGCACCTGGTCGCGCTCGCCGATCCCCAATTGCGCGGCGTCTTCGGGGTGAATTTCAATAAAAGGGCCGGGGTTGAGCTTGTTCAGGGTCGCCACCTTGCCGGTCTTGGTCAGGGTGTGCCATTGGTGCTGCAAGCGGCCTGTATTGAGCACCAGCGGGAAGTCGGCGTCGGGCATCTCCGCCGGCGGCAGGTAGGGGCGCGGGAAGAAGCGCGCCTTGCCGCTGGCGGTCGCGAAAGCAATGGCCGGTTGGTGACCAGCTGCGTCGAGCTTGACTGCCTGGCTGATGCCGTCATTGAGGTAGCGGATGGGGTTGCGCGCATCGGCGCGGCCCGGCGCGCAAGGCCATTGTTGCGCAGTCTTGCGCAGTTGCGTGTAGCTGGTACCACGGATGTCGTAGCCGGTGCCCGGGTTCCAGGCGCGCTTGATCTCCGCGAACACCTCTTCGGCACAGGCGTAGGTGAAGCCTTGGGCAAAGCCCATTTCACACGCGATGCGGGCGATGATCTGCCAGTCCGGCAGGGTTTCACCCGGTGCCTCGACCGCCTTGGCCATCAGCGTGAGGTTGCGCTCGGAATTGATCATCACCCCTTCGGCTTCGGCCCACAGCGCGCCGGGCAGGAGGATGTCGGCATAGCGGTTGGTCTCGGTATCGAGGAAGGCATCCTGGGTGATCACCAGTTCCGCCGCCTGCAACCCTTCGATGACCTGCTGGCGATTCGGCACGCTGGCCACAGGGTTGGTGCAGATGATCCAGCAGGCCTTGATGCTGCCACTGCGCATGGCCTCGAACATGGCCACGGTGCCCTCGCCCGCCTCGGCGCGCAGGCTGCCTGCTGGAATCTGCCAGAGGTCTTCGATAAAGCGCCGGTCCGCCTCGACCAGGGCCGAGCGCTGGCCTGGCAAGCCCGGGCCCATGTAGCCCATTTCCCGACCGCCCATGGCATTGGGTTGCCCGGTGAGGGAAAACGGCCCGCTGCCAGGGCGGCAGATCGCTCCCGTGGCCAGGTGCAGGTTGCACAATGCATTGGTGTTCCAGGTGCCATGGATGCTCTGGTTCAGGCCCATGGTCCAGCAGCTCATCCACTCCGGCGCCTGGCCGATCCACTCGGCGGCCTGGCGGATAGCGCTTGGGGCAAGGCCGGTGATGGCGGCCACTTTTTCCGGTGTGTAGTCGTCGAGAAAGGCCGGCATGTCTTCCCAGCCCTCGCTGTAACGGGCGATGAACTCGGCATCGGCATGGCCGTTTTGCAGCAGCAGGTAGAGCAAGCCATTGAGCAGGGCCAGGTCGGTGCCCGGCTTGATCTGCAGGAACAGGTCGGCCTTGTCGGCAGTGGCGCTGCGCCTTGGGTCGACCACGATCAGGCGCGCCCCGGCCTTGACCCGGTCCATCATGCGCAGGAACAGGATCGGGTGGCAGTCAGCCATGTTGGCGCCCGTGACAAAAAACAGGTCGGCCCGATCGAAATCCTGATAACTGCCCGGCGGCCCGTCAGCCCCCAACGACAACTTGTAGCCACTGCCGGCACTGGCCATGCACAGGCGCGAATTGGATTCGATGTGGCGGCTGCGCACAAAACCCTTGGCCAGTTTGTTGGCCAGGTATTGGGCTTCCAGCGACATCTGCCCGGACACATAAAAAGACAAGGCATCGGGCCCGTGCGCATCGAGCAGCGCCCGCAATTTGCGCGCTGTGGCGCTGATGGCGGCATCCATGCCGACCCGTGCCGGGTCGTGCAGGCGTTCGTGGCGCATGAAGGCGTGCTCCATGCGCCCGGAGTCGGCAATGGCCTGGCCGCAGGTCGAGCCCTTGGTGCACAGGCGCCCGAAGTTGGTCGGGTGCTGTTTATCACCACTGACTTTGACCACACGGTTGTCCTGCACGGTCATGACAATACCGCAGCCCACACCGCAATAAGGACAGACACTGCGCACCGTCGTGCTGCTCATACGCGTACCCCTGGCTTGGACCAGAAACAAAAAAGCGCCCTGTTGCCCCGCGCTCATTGAGCGAGGGGCAACACGGCGCCTTTGTCGTGAAATATGCAGTCAGCGTTGACTGCTGGATACGCAGACCTCTGCAAGGCACGCGCCAACACCGGGCGCCCCTTGAAATACGCGGGCTGCCACAACAAGCAAGCAACACCTGGCCACAGCCGTGCACTGCCAGGGTGCCCCGGCGCCCCAAACCGATGCAGGCTATAAACTACTACCACCTCGTGTGCCGAAGGGTTGGCAAGATCGGACATAGCCACTTGCCACTCACGAAGTGCTGGTGCATAACAAAGGTTCAATTCGACAAGGATGTTCACCTTGCGCATCATTTTCCGTGCCGTGCTGATGCTGGCAGCCCTGATCCTGATCGCCATTACCGTGGCCCTGTATTACGTGGCCCGGCCCAACCTGCCTGCGTACAGCGCCCCCACTCGCCTGCATTTTCTGGAGCAATGGAGCGAAGCCGACCGCCAGGCGTACTACTACACACCCCAGGGCACCCAGGTAAAAGGCCTGCATTACGACTGGTTCACGGCCCTGGAGCTGCCCTTTTCCAGCGAGCGCTTCGCCGCGCCACAAAACCTGGGGCGGTTTGGTTTTCTCATCGATCCGGCGCAGCAACCCAGCGCTCAAAACCCCGGCAACCTGCCGGTGGGCTTCACCCGCCACCAGAACCTCGGCGACAATGCCCAGTACCTGGACATTACGTGCGCCGCCTGCCACACCGGTGAGCTGCGCTACCAGGGCCAGGCCGTACGTATCGATGGCGGCAGCGCCCAGCATGTGCTGCCCTCGAGCGTGCCGACCCTGCGCGGGGGCAGCTTCGGCCAGGCGCTGGTGGCCAGCCTGACTGCCACCTATTACCTGCCCTGGAAATTCGAACGTTTCGCCCGCACCGTGCTTGGCGAGCGCTACGATGCCGACCAGCGCAAGCTGCGCATCGCCTACAAGGCATCACTGGATAAATTTATCGCCGTGGCCTGGAACGACACCCACCGCGGCCTCTATCCAACCCTGGAAGGCCCGGGCCGCGCCGATGCGTTCGGTCGTATCGCCAATGCATCCTTCGGCGACGCCATCAGCGCCGACAATTACCGGGTGGCCAATGCCCCGGTCGACTATCCACAGCTATGGGATATCTGGACCTTTGACTGGGTGCAGTGGAATGGCTCGGCGCAACAACCCATGGCGCGCAATATCGGCGAAGCCCTGGGCGTGGGTGCGACGCTGAAGTTTTTCGATGCCGACGGCCAGGCGCTGCACGGCGATGCACGCTACCCCTCCAGTGTCAGGGTTCGCGACCTGCACCTGATCGAAGAAACCCTGCAACGGCTCAAACCGCCGGTCTGGCCCCAGGCCCTGCTTGGCCAGATCGACCTGCCACGGGCGAGCCAGGGTCGCGCCTTGTTCAAGGAGAACTGTGCAGGCTGCCATGTGCCCAAGGTGCAAAACGACGGGCCGCGCCCGGTGCAAACCCTGAAAATGCTGCCCATCGACACCATCGGTACCGACCCGACGGCCGCCAACAACATCGCCGACCATCGTTTTGACCTGAGCGAGCTGCAATGGAAGCCCGAGGAGCTGGCAAAACTCGATGTCGAACTGCATTCAGTCAGCGGCGAACTCGACATGAAAAAATTGTCGGTAGCCCAGGGCCTGGCCTATGTCACCGCGTTCGTCGAGGCCCGCGCCTACCGCAAGGCCAACATCACCCCCGAGGAGCGCCCGCGTCTGGACGGCTACGGCTTGCCCATCGGTGTGCGGGAGCTGCGCGCCTACAAGGCACGGCCACTGGAAGGCATCTGGGCGACGCCGCCGTTTTTGCACAATGGCTCGGTACCGAGCATCTACCAATTACTGTCGCCCCAGGACGAGCGCGCCACCACCTTTTACCGGGGCACCACCGAATATGACCCGCGCCACCTGGGCTATCGTACCGAAGGCTTCCCGGGTGGCTTTTTGTTCGATACCCGCGTGATCGGCAACCGCAACAGTGGCCACGAATTCCGCGCAGGCCCTCGCGGCAAAGGGGTGATCGGGCGCCTGCTGCAACCTCAGGAACGCTGGGCGTTGCTCGAATACCTGAAAGTACTCGGTAGCCCACTGGAGGCCCAATTGCCATGAATGGATCGAACCCTCTGAGTATTTGTGCTCGCTTGTGGTTATGGCTTGGTCGACGCCTGATCGAAACGCTGTTGTGGCTGGTGGCGCTCGGCCTGCTGGCCTGGTTGCTGGCCAGCCTCTGGTACGCCTGGAAAGAAACCGGCCCGGTTTCGGCCCAGGAGCAGATCCCGCCGGATGAAGCGGCCATGACCCAGGACGTCATCCAGACCGCTATTCGCATCGTCGACCAGCACCGCAGCGGTACCCGATATTTGCGCGATGCCCACGCCAAGGCCCATGGCTGCGTAACAGCCGAAGTGTCAGTGCCCAAGGACCTGCGCACGGAGATGCGTCAGGGCGTCTTCGCCCAACCCGGCAAGCAGTGGCAAGCCTGGATTCGCCTGTCCAACGGCAATGCCTACCCGCAATTCGACAGCATCCGCGATGCCCGTGGCATGGCCATCAAGCTGCTGGATGTACCAGGCAAGCAGTTGTTGAGCGGCCAACAGGACCGCGGCGAGCAGGATTTCGTCATGTTCGACCACCCGAACTTCTTCATTCGCGACGTGGCCGAATACCGCCAGAACATCGCAGCCCAGGCCGAAGGCAAGAAAATCCTGGCCTTCTTCCCCGGCAAGGACCCGCGCAATTGGGAGATCCGCCACCTGTTCATTGCCCTGCGCACCCTGGCGTCGGCACCTGACAGCCCGTTGCTCGGCACCTACCACTCGGTTGCGCCGTACAAGTTCGGCAGCGCCAATGCCAAGTTCCGCGTCGTCCCCAACCCGGACAGTTGCCCGGCCTACAGCCTGCCCGCACAGAACCGCGACCTGCCCAACTTCCTGCGTAACGCCCTCTACCAGCAACTGTCCACCGACCGTATCCCGGCCTGCTTCGCCCTGCAGATCCAGCGCCAGAACGTCAACCAGTACATGCCCATCGAAGACACCAGCATTGTCTGGCGCGAAACCCACTCGCCGTTCGAAACCGTCGCCCACATCCGTGTGCCACCCCAGGATTTCGATACCCCGGAGCAGAACGTGATGTGCGAAAACTTGGCATTCAACCCATGGCACGGGATCGAAGCGCACCGGCCGATTGGTGGCATCAACCGGTTGCGCAAGGCGGTGTATGAGGCGGTGAGTGAGTATCGGCATGCGAGGAATGGTGTGGCGCAATAGGGTGACATGCATTTCCGGCAACAGTTTGTTGACGGTGCAACACCGATTCGCGCCTGGCGTGAACACCTCAACCTCACTCAAGAGGAAGTAGCCAGGAGGATGGGAATTTCCCAGCCAGCCTTCGCCCAGCAAGAAGCTGTGAGCAAACCGCGCAGGGTAACCCGCGAAAAAATCGCACAGGCATTTGGCATCAAGGCTGATCAGTTGGAGTTGTGAGATAAGCGGGACACGGAGCGCCCTGGGATGCACTCCCGCGCGGGAGCGTGGGAACGAGGCCCAATGCCTGTGGGAGCCGCGGTGCGGCGATCCGACTTGCCAGCGATAGCTTCATTGTGGTGTTTCAGAAAGACCGCATCGCCAGCATCGCTGGCAAGCCAACTCCCACAGTGTGTAAACCCCAGACAGCAAAAAGCCCGCACAAGGCGGGCTTCTCGGAGAAACACAGGCGTTCAGTGGTCCTGTGTTTCGAATATGGCGCAGCGGACGGGACT